>CAZJRA010000022.1:0-11033 GCA_964548335.1 uncultured Flavobacteriaceae bacterium
GTATTTCCATTAGATATGTATCCATTACAACTGCTTAAGGCTTGTATGGTACAAGATTTAGATGAAATGGAAGCTTTGGGGATGTATGAAGTAGCACCAGAAGATTTTGCCTTGACTGAGTTTATGTGTGTGTCTAAACAGCCACATCAAGATATCATTAGAAAAGGGCTTGATGTAATGTATAAAGAAATAGGATAAGTTATGGGATTAAAACAAAACTTACACGAAATAAAGATGAAGTACGAGGGCAAGAAAATGGCCCCTGCTTTTAATGCGATTCATACGTTCTTATATAGTCCTAATGAAACTACGCATAATGGTAGTCACATACGTGCTGTAGATGATCTTAAGCGTACAATGAATACCGTTATCATGGCTTTATTGCCTTGTTTGATTTTCGGTATTTTTAATGCAGGGTATCAACATTTTCTTGCAACAGGAGAGATTCAAGCAGCAGAGAGCTTCTTTTCTGGGAATTTTTGGAATTTTGATAATTTTGCAAAAGGAGCTTGGAAAGTATTACCACTAGTGGTAATCTCTTATGGAGTTGGACTTCTTGTTGAGTTCATCTTTGCAGTGATTAAAGGTCACGAAGTAGAAGAAGGATACTTAGTAACAGGAATGTTAGTGCCACTTATTGTACCTGTAGATACTCCTTTATGGATGTTATCTGTAGCAGTTGTTTTTGGTGTGGTTATCGGTAAAGAAGTGTTTGGAGGAACAGGGATGAATATTCTTAATCCAGCACTTACTATTAGAGCGTTCTTATTCTTTGCATATCCTACCTGGATGTCTGGAGATAAAGTTTGGGTAACAGAAGCTGTAGAGAGAGCGGGACAGCCAGATGCAATATCTGGAGAGACTATACTAGGTAGCTTAGCTCAAAATAAAGAGTTTGGATACGAAGTGTCTGATATGTTTCTAGGATTTATTCCTGGATCTGTAGGAGAAACATCTACAATACTAATCTTATTAGGCGGATTGTTCTTGATCTTCTCAAAAATAGGAAGCTGGAGAATAATGTTGTCTATGGTATTAGGAGGTCTTGCAATGGGAGGTATCTTTAATGGTGTTGTAAATGCAGGATGGATTACAGAAAGCAGTAAATTCTATAGTCTTATGAGTACAGAATTTTGGCATCACCTTATTATAGGAGGATTTGCTTTTGGTACTGTGTTTATGGCAACAGATCCTGTTACAGCTTCTCAAACTAATAAAGGAAAGTGGATATACGGATTCTTAGCAGGGTTTATCTCTGTAATGATACGTGTATTTAACCCAGCATATCCAGAAGGGGTAATGCTTGCGATTCTATTAATGAACGTATTTGCTCCTACGATAGACCATTATGTGGTACAAGGAAATGTAAAGAAAAGATTAAATCGTCTAAAAGTAAAAACAGCTTAATTATGGCAAATACAGACGGAAACGGATACACGATAGGCTTTGCAACAGCTATGGTACTTGTTGTAGGTGGTCTTCTTGCAGCATTAGCTACAGGATTGAAGCCAGCAATTAAGGAAAACGAACGCTTTGAAAAACAACAAAACATTCTTTACGCAATGGGCGTAAATGAGAATGGAGATGATGTAGGTTCTGTAAACCCTATTCCTACAGATCGAGTAGAGGCAGAGTATAATAAATACATCAAGGAAACTTATATCATACAGGGAGGTAAAATCACAAAAAGTGATGAAGCTTTTAATGTAGATATGAAAAAAGAAGCGAAAGCTCCTAAAAGTGAACGTAAAATGCCTTTGTACGTTGGAGAACGTAATGGTAAGAAGTTTTACGTGATTCCTCTATATGGCAAAGGATTATGGGACGCTATTTGGGGGTATGTATCTTTGGATGATAAGTTAATTGTACAAGGAGCTAACTTTGATCACAAAGGAGAAACACCAGGATTAGGGGCAAATATTAAAGAGCGCTACTTTATGGATGATTTTATAGGTGAAAGTATTATGGCTAATGGTAAATGTGTTGGAATAACTGTTGCCAAAGGAAATAATGATCCTAAGAACCTGACTAAAGATGATAATGAAGTAGATGCACTAGCGGGTGCAACTATTACAGGTGATGGCGTGACAGCAATGCTTAAAAGTACACTTAAGTTATATGTTCCTCATATTCAAAAAATGAAATAATTATGGGATTACTATCAAAAAAAGACCAGAAATTAATATTGGATCCGTTATCAGACGATAACCCAATTACAATACAAGTACTAGGTATTTGTAGTGCACTAGCAATTACAGCACAGCTTAAAGCATCTATTGTGATGTCTATATCTGTATTGTTTGTTTTAGGATTAGGAAATGTAATTATTTCGCTTATGCGTAACATCATTCCTTCTAAAATTAGAATTATTGTACAGCTAATCGTTGTGGCAACACTTGTAATTATAGTAGATCAGGTGCTTAAAGCTTATGCCTATGAATTGAGTAAAGAACTTTCTGTATTTGTAGGGTTAATTATTACAAACTGTATTATTATGGGACGTTTTGAAGCTTTTGCTTTAGGAAACGGTCCTTGGCGTTCATTTCTAGATGGAATAGGAAATGCTTTAGGGTATGGTGTAATACTAGTTATTGTAGGTTTCTTTAGAGAGCTTTTAGGTTCAGGAACTTTACTAGGATTTAAGGTCTTAGGAGATCCAATAGAGAAAACAGGTTTATACTCTATAGGGTATGAAAATAATGGATTTATGTTATTATCACCTATGGCACTTATAGTTGTTGGGCTTATTATTTGGGTACAACGTTCTAGAAACAAAGCATTAATAGAAGATCATTAATATATTATTATTACGCTTTCGCGAAAGCGTATAAAATTCAAAATAAAAGTTATGTTAGAACATCTCGAATTATTTTTTAAGTCAATATTTATAGATAACATGGTATTTGCTACATTCTTAGGGATGTGTTCGTACCTAGCAGTATCTAAAAAAGTAAGTACAGCTGTAGGTCTTGGAGCTGCTGTAATTTTTGTACTTGCAGTAACAGTACCGTTAAACTGGTTGTTAGATCAATATATACTTCGTGATGGAGCATTATCTTGGTTAGGCCCAGAATATGCAGATTATGATTTGAGTTTTTTATCTTTTATCCTATTTATTGCAACCATAGCAACTATGGTACAGTTAGTAGAGATAGTAGTAGAAAAATTCTCGCCATCCCTGTATAACTCTCTAGGTATCTTCTTACCACTTATTGCGGTAAACTGTGCAATACTAGGAGGTTCATTATTTATGCAGTCTAGAGATATTCAAAGTTTAGGACTTGCTTTTAACTATGGTATATCTTCAGGTATAGGTTGGTTTTTAGCTATTCTTGCAATCGCTGCTATACGTGAGAAAATACGTTACTCTAATGTGCCTGCACCATTAAGAGGTTTAGGAATAACCTTTATCATTACAGGCCTAATGGCTATTGGATTTATGAGTTTTGGAGGAATGCTTACAGGAGGAGACGATGAAGAGGCTGCTCCAGTTGCTCAAACTACTCCAGTAAAAGATGAAATTAATGAAGCTACTACCGTAGTAGTTTCTACTATAAATAAAAAAGAAAAATAATATGATATTAGCTGCTAGTATGTCGGGCGTTGTTATCGCCACTATTGTTGCCTTTTTAATACTTACACTATTATTGGTAGGCTTATTATTATTTACAAAACAAAAACTATCTCCATCAGGACCGGTTAAGATTACTATTAACGGTGAGAAAGAGGTAGAAGTTGCTTCAGGTGGAACCTTGCTTTCTACTCTAGGTAATAATAAAATTTTCTTACCATCTGCTTGTGGAGGTGGAGGTACTTGTGTACAATGTGAATGTCACGTATTAGAAGGTGGAGGAGAGGCTTTACCTACAGAGACACCTCACTTTACAAGAAAAGAGCTTGCTCATGGAGTACGTCTTGCGTGTCAGGTAAAAGTAAAGCAAGATATGAATATCACGATACCAGAAGAGGTATTTGGTATTAAGAAATGGGAAGCGACAGTTGTACGTAATTACAATGTGGCATCATTCATTAAAGAGTTTGTTGTTGAGATTCCTGAAGATATGGGATATAAAGCAGGAGGGTATATTCAGATAGAAATACCTGAGTGCGAGATCAAGTTTGCAGATATGGATATTACTGCTCACCCAGAAGAGCACGAAACTCCAGATAAGTTTCAGGCAGAGTGGGATAAATTTGGTTTATGGCCACTTACCATGAAAAACAATGAAATAGTAGAGCGTGCATACTCTATGGCATCTTTCCCAGCAGAAGGAAGAGAGATTATGCTTAACGTACGTATTGCTACTCCGCCTTGGGATAGAGCTAAGAATCAATGGATGGATGTAAATCCAGGAGTTGCTTCTTCTTATATATTTGCTCAAAAACCAGGTGATAAAGTTACTATCTCTGGTCCTTACGGAGAGTTCTTTATTAATGATTCAGAAGCAGAAATGTTATATGTAGGAGGTGGAGCAGGAATGGCACCTATGCGTTCTCACTTATATCACTTATTCAAAACATTACGAACAGGACGTACAGTTACTTATTGGTATGGAGGTCGTTCTAAGCGTGAGTTGTTCTATATCGAGCACTTCCGTGAGTTAGAAAGAGAATTCCCTAACTTTAAATTTTACATGGCATTATCAGAACCAATGGAAGAAGATAATTGGCAAGTAAAAGGTGATACAGATAAAGATGGAGATGGATTTGTAGGATTTATTCACCAAGTGGTAATAGATGAGTATTTAAGTAAGCACGATGCGCCAGAAGATATCGAATTGTATTTCTGTGGACCACCACTTATGAATAACGCGGTACAAAAAATGGGAGAAGATTTTGGAATTCCAGATGAAAACATCCGTTTTGATGACTTCGGAGGATAAAATATAATTCTTAGAAATTATAAAAGCCTGATACTTGAGTGTCAGGCTTTTTTTATGGATTTTATATATCACTCATAGACAATCTCTCTATAAAGACCATAGCTTGATTATTGTCTGTATTCCTATTTACACCGTATCTTTGTCTTATGGCAGTTTTCCTAACAGAACAAGAACTACACAATCTCGCAATGAATATTGTGGGTGAAGAGTTAAAAGCAGATGGCTTTGAGTTTATGGCGGTAAATTCTAAGCTTAAAAAAGACCCTCAATTTGTAGCTCTTAAAGATAAGAAGCTACACTTTGTAGTTGTTCGAGCACGCTCTTTTCCAGAAGACGCAAATGTGTATGACTCTGTAAAAATGATAAAAATGCGAGACCATGCCATTAAGTTTGAAGCACGTACTTATTATGCAGGTGTAGGGCTAGGTCATGGAGATAATTATCAGCATCCCGTAGAAAAAGATGAACCCTATAGAGTGATTTATAACGGACTACAAGAAATTACTTAAATGCGTAGTCTTTTTATTTTATGTTTCAGCTTATTAGTTGGTTGCTCACCTCCTTCAGGACCAGATCAAATTACGGTACGAGGAGAAGCCTTTGGAACTACCTACGGCGTAAAATACTTCGGAAAAGGCAAAGAAGCTTTTCGTGTTCAACGAGGTATAGACTCTGTAGTGCTGGCTGTAAATAAGTCTATGAGTACATATATACGCACAAGTGATATCTCTAAGATTAATAGAGGCGACTCTAGCGTAGTTGTAGATGACATGTTCTTGGAGGTGTTTATGCTTTCGCGAAAGCTTAACAAAGCCTCTAAACACTATTTTGATCCTACTGTTGGAGTGCTGCGTAATGCGTATGGTTTTGGAGATACAAATGCTATTCAAACAATGGATCAAGCTACATTGGATTCTTTACGACAATATGTGGGGTGGCACAAAGTGAATTTAAAAAAGGATAGAACGATTACTAAAGAACATCCCGAAATCTATTTTGACTTTAATGCCATTGCCAAAGGGTATGGGATAGATCGTATTGCTGTGTATCTTGAAACTATCGGGAAAGCTAACTACCTGATAGAAGTTGGGGGAGAAGTAAGGGCGCAAGGAAAGAATATAGTGGCCGATAAGTTTTGGCGAGTAGGGATAGAAGGGGTTGACTCGGCTATAGATAACAGGAGTGCGATAGCATCTGTTACTTTAAAAAATGCGAGTATGGCAGGTTCTGGTAATTATAGAAAGTATCGCATAGATGAGCATACGTCTAAAAAATACGTTCATACCATAAACCCTTTAACAGGAGCTGCAGAGCAGATAGATATTTTAAGTGCTCATGTAATTGCACCTACTTGTGCAGAGGCAGATGCTTGGGCAACCGCTTTTATGGCGATGGGTGTCGAGAAATCCAAAGAAGTACTAGTGAAGCAAAAAGATATTGAAGCCTATCTTACTTATGATGGGGGTACTTATGTTACTGCAGGATTCAAAAAAATGATAAACAAGTAGTCTACTTCCAGCAGATAGGCAATATTTCGCCTTGAGCGAGTCGGTAGCGGTCTACATCTTCAGGGGATAGTGAGGTAGTGTAATTTACTTCATCTACTTTAAAGCCTATTTCACGTAGCTTATTAAAGTAATCTTTTCCATAAATACGTACGTGGTCGTATTGTCCAAATATTTTAGCGCGTTCTTCACGATCTGTAATGCTATTATCCTCAAAAGTAAGTTCTCGAGTCAAGTCTTGCGGTATTTGTAAAATAGCCATACCTCCCGGTTTTAAAACACGATATAACTCTTGCATAGCCTTAGTATCATCTGGAATATGTTCTAAAACGTGATTACATAAGATAATGTCATAAGAATTATTCTCAAATGGGAGATTACATATATCTGCCTTTACATCTGCTAGAGGAGAGTTTAGGTCTGTCGTGGTATACTCTAAGTGTGCGCTGTTAAGAAAACGTTTGTAAAAAGCCTGCTCTGGTGCAAAGTGTAATACTTTAGCGGGCTCCGAAAAGAAAGAGGTTTCTCGTTCTAACCATAACCATAGGAGTCTATGTCTCTCTAAAGATAGCGTAGAAGGAGAGAGTACATTTTCTCTGGGCGTACCATAGCCGTAGGGTAAAAATTTTCTAAAACTCTTGCCGTCTATAGGGTCTGTATAACGTTTCCCTTTTAAAAATAAAGCAAGTAGTGGGCGTACCCAGTAACTTAGTCGTATAAGTAGAGGGCGGGGTATAGCGTTTAAGAAAAATTTGAATAACTTTTTCACGTCTATAAGACTAATGCTTCTTTACGAAATGGAGCCTCTTCATCACTCTTAATACCTAAAGCTTCATATATATATGCAAAGGTAGATAGTAACTCTGGTTTGCCATCTACTAAGGCAACATCGTGTTCAAAATGCGCGCTAGGTTTATTGTCACGGGTTGTAATAGTCCAACCGTCTTTATGCTGCTTTATATTTTTAGTACCTAGATTAGTCATAGGTTCAATAGCTACAACCATCCCTTCTACAAATTTCTTACCACGACCTCGTCGTCCATAGTTAGGCATTTCTGGGTCTTCGTGCATAACTTTTCCTAGACCGTGTCCAACAAGTTCTCGTACTACGCCATAACCGTGGTCTTCTGTGAATTTCTGGATAGCATACCCAACATCTCCCACACGATTACCAAGCTTAAATTGCTCGATACCTACGTATAAAGATTGCTTTGTTACGTCTAATAACTTTTTTACTTCGGGAGTTACTTCACCTACTTCAAAAGTGTAGGCGTGGTCTCCATAAAACCCGTTTTTTATAGCACCACAGTCTATAGATATAATATCTCCTTCTACTAAAGGGGTGTCATTAGGAATCCCATGTACTACTTGCTCATTAGGGCTCATACATAACGTATTTGGGAAGTTATATAAACCTAAAAAACCAGGAATGGCATCTTGACTGCGTATATATTCTTCGGCAAGTTTGTCTAAATATAGGGTAGTAACTCCTGGCTTTACTTCGCTTGCTAGCATACCTAAGGTGCGTGACACAACTAAGGCTGCCTCTCGCATAATTTCAATTTCTTCTCTTGTTTTTTGGATGATTGCCATTAGTCTATATCTTGCTTAAAGAAGTCTTCAATTTTAGAGAAGAGTCCTGCTTTGGGTTTCTTTTTTGTTTTGTTATTCATTTTAGTGGGAGTTGATTCTGTTCCGAAGAATAGCTGGTATATTTCTCCCCACTCTAGCATACCCCCTATATTTCTATCATCTATAAAGAGGTCTGCATGAATCTTTCTACTTATAGACTCATTCATAACTTCTTCTGGATAGCTTTTGTTAACGGCATAAAAATCGATGCCTTTAGATTTACAAAAATCTACAGCTTCTTGTAATCTCTTTCCTGATCGATACGTCCATAAGATTAATTGAAAACCTTCATCTTGCATTTTCTTTAAGGTGTCAAAAGCAAAAAGGATAGGCTTTCCTATATCGGGATAGGCATCTTTTACAATGGTTCCGTCAAAGTCTACCGCGATGATTTTGGCTTTCATAAAAGGGTTTTAAGAGATAACAAAATTACAAAAACAAATCCGACCTCTATAAGGCCGAATTTGGGTTGTATTTATTCTTCATATGCGTGTTTGTACTCTTCGTCTGAGAGTATTTTTGCCATATCTTTTTCTAAACTCTCAAGTGGGTACTCTACAATACGACCTACTTCCTTACCGTCTTTAGAAAGAATGATAGAAGGTACATTAGTCACCTTAAATTTTTCTTCTATTTTTTCTGGAGTATCTTTTTCTTCAGAAACGGCAATCATTGTGATATCACTAGACTGTATACCTGCAAGATCTAAGATTTTAAAAAGTGCAGGAATCTCTCGTTGGCTATCTTCACACCAAGTTCCCATCACAACAGTGATGTCTGTAGTTGCAAGCTCTTCTTTTATAGTATTTATTGTTAGTGTGTCTAGCGTATGCTCTTCGTAAGCCTCTGCAAACCAAAAGTCATAAGGATCCATTTCTAGTACGCCTCTTTTTTGAAAACCTAATAAGATAGAATCTTGTTCTTCTTCTGTTTCCTCTTCAACTTTAGACATCTTTACCACCTTTGCTGTAGCTTCTTCTTTTACTTCTTCTACAGTAGGTATAGTAGTTACTTCTGTAACCTTTTTACAACTCGATTGAACCATTATAATACTTACAATAGCAAGAAGAGTAAAGTATTTAGTATTCATAATTATGCGTTTAAATTTATATTAAAGATACACAATCCATTACTTTAGGTTGTGATACTCCTATTAGTTTTAAAACCGTAGGTGCAATATCTGATAGGATACCGTTATTTATATTTTTAATGTCTTTATCTACTATAATCACTGGGACAGGGTTTGTAGTATGCGCCGTGTTAGGCGAGCCATCTGGGTTAACCATAGTCTCCACATTGCCATGATCTGCAATGATAATTACGGTGTACTCATTTTTTTGTGCTGTGGTTACAATATCTCGCATACAATTGTCTACAGACTCACAAGCCTTTATAGCAGCGTCCATTATCCCTGTATGTCCTACCATATCAGGATTTGCAAAATTAAGGCAGATAAAATCTACATCTGCTTTTTTTATTTCTGGAATAATTTTGTCTCGTATATCATAAGCACTCATTTCGGGCTGTAAATCGTAAGTAGCTACTTTAGGTGACGGACACAATAACCTAGACTCTCCCTTAAAAGGTGTTTCTCTTCCTCCATTAAAAAAGAAGGTAACGTGGGGATATTTTTCTGTTTCGGCGATACGTATTTGTTTTTTATTGGCTTTCGCCAAAGTCTCTCCGAGGGTATCTAGTAGGTTGTCTTTATTGTAAACAACTTGTATTCCCTTAAACGTTTCGTCGTAATTGGTTAGCGTTACATAATGTAAGTCTAGCTTTGTAGTGCCTTGCTCTTTAAAGTCTCTTTGAGACAACATATCTGTAAGCTCTCGACCACGGTCTGTTCTAAAATTAAAGAAGATAACCACATCACCATTTTGTAGTGTAGCTACAGGAGCTCCATTTTTAGATAGGTAGAGAGGTTCTATAAACTCATCTGTAACCCCTTTATCATAACTGTCTTGTAAACTTTTTAAAATATCTGTGGTAGCTTCTCCTTTTCCGTTTACGATAAGGTCGTAGGCTTTTTGTACGCGTTCCCAACGGTTGTCTCTATCCATCGCATAGTAACGACCTATTACAGAAGCGAGTTGCACATCGTTTTCTTTCGCGAAAGCGTTTATATCTTCTATAAACCCTTTTCCAGACATAGGGTCTACATCACGACCATCTGTAAATGCATGTATGTAGGATGTAGGGACTCTAGCATCTTTTGCAGCAGCTATAAGTCCTTTTAGGTGATTTATGTGAGAGTGTACTCCTCCGTTAGAGAGTAAGCCAAGAAAATGAACAGGCTTCCCCTGTTCTTTAGCATATTGAAAAGCCTCTTTAAGTGTTTCCTCATTCTTGAGACTATCGTTTTTGAGGGCGTTATTTATTTTTGCAAAATCTTGGTAAATAATACGTCCTGCACCCAGGTTCATATGACCTACCTCACTGTTTCCCATTTGTCCTTCTGGTAAGCCTACATGTTCTCCATGAGTGAGTAAGGTTGCATGTGGGTATTGTTTATACAACGTGTCTATAAAAGGTGTTTGCGCTTGATCCACTGCAGATACTGTTTTGTCGGGAGACATACCCCAACCGTCTAGTATCATTAGAATAGTTTTTTTATTCATGTATTTAGATTGTTGGGTAAAGATAAAAAACAAAACCCCGCTAAAGCGAGGTTTTGAATTGGTTTTAACAAGGTGTTTTTTAATTGTCGTATGTATGAGATTTATTTAATCTCGTAAGTCCAACCGTGAGTATCCTCAGTACGGTTATACTGTATGTCTTTAAGAGCAATCTTAAAACGGTTAGCATAACTGTCTTCTTGTTGTGGTAAGGAATGTTTTACACCTTTATGAGCAAAACTCTTAAAAGGAACAACTACTGCGGCAGTCCCTGTACCAAAAATCTCTTTAAGTTGACCGTTTTGAGCTGCGGTTACAATTTCTGTAACACTTACTTTACGTTTTTCTACAGTTATGCCAGCATCTTTTTCAATCTGTATCATACTCTTACGGGT
>CAZJRA010000023.1:0-10976 GCA_964548335.1 uncultured Flavobacteriaceae bacterium
CATCACAATAGGATGATGATTAGCGACTTGAGTTTACAAAATCCTATACCATTAGATATTCATTATATAGAAGAGAGTCCATTTTTAAAAGTAGTTAAAGATGTACTATATCCTACTTGGCAAATGTCTAGTACTGTTGGAGCTATACATGGAGGTATACTCTCACAACTACAAGGACAGGTAAAAGAAGGCATAAATTTAGATTATGCCTTAAATATAATAGCGCGCTCTTGTCAATCTATGGGGTTGTTGTGTTATCATGCGTCTTTATTTAATAAAACACTACCTGATGATAGTATAACTTATAATACTAGCTTTAATCCTTATGAGTTTGTTGCTAAAACATTTAAAAAGAAATGGGTGGTTTTTTTATTCTTATGCCATGTTATTTTTGAAAAAAGATTTCCCATCTTTTCATTTATAAAAGGGATGTTAACTACTAAGGAAGCGATTAAACTAAAGATAAATGAGGTAGCTATTAAGTCTACAAATACTTTTAAGCAAAATGCTTCTGTAGATGTAATCATTCCAACAATGGGTAGATCCAACTACCTTTATGATGTTCTTAAAGATTTTGAAAAGCAAACACACTTACCAGAAAAAATAATTATTGTAGAACAAAATCCAGAACCTGATAGCACGACAGACTTAGACTTTATTACGACAGAAACTTGGCCGTTTAAAATAGAACATAGCTTTATACATGAAACAGGTGCTTGTAATGCTCGTAATCTTGCGCTGGCTCAAACCACTGCAGACTGGGTGTTTTTTGCAGATGACGATATTAGATTTGACAATAAAGTTTTAGAAGAAATACTAAAAAAGATACAGGGCTATTCGGCTTCCTGTTTGGCAGTAAGCTGCTTACAACAAAACGAAAACAAGGTTTTTAAGCATCCTACACAATGGAACAGTTTTCCCTCTGGTGCTAGTATGGTTTTAGGGACGCTTTCACGAAAGCTAAAGTTCAACACTGCCTACGAGCACGGCTATGGGGAAGATGCAGATTATGGAATGCAATTACGTAACTTAGGAGTGGATATTCTATATCATCCAGATGTAGATTTACTCCATCTAAAAGCACCAGTAGGAGGCTTTAGGCAGAAAATAAGCCAACCTTGGGAGTCAGAAGAGATGATACCAAAACCAAGTCCAACGGTGATGCTGTATCGTTTAAAACATAGTACGCTTACACAACTCAAAGGTTATAAATTACGTTTGTTTTTAAGGCAACTTAATCAAAAGAAACCCTTACATTTATTCAGGTTTGTAAAGCACTTTAAAAAGCGTTGGAATAATGCTGTAAAGTGGGCAAAAGTGATTGATAAAAGATGAAGTTCTCATTAATCGTATGTACATATCAAAGGCCTGGACCTTTATTAAAACTTTTGGCATCTGTACAAGAGCAAACAATATATCCCAATCAGATTGTAATTGTAGATGGGTCTATAGATACTAAGACTCAAGAAGAATTAAGGGAAAGTCCTTGTAAAAACTTGGAATACTTTCTTGTAGATGCTAAGAATAGAGGTCTTACGAAACAACGTAATTTTGGGATTCAAAAAATATCTGAGGAAGTTGAAGTGGTTTGTTTCCTAGATGATGATATCGTATTAACCCCTACTTATTTTGAAACGTTATTAAGTACCTATAAAACCTATCCAGAAGCTATTGGGGTAGGAGGGTATATTATCAATGAAGTACGCTGGAAAGAAGTGCCCCAAAACTATAAAGTTCCAAATACGGAGTTTGCATACGATGGGTATTCTCGTAGTGATGGGAGTCGTTTTGTTTTAAGAAAAAAAATGGGACTAGATGCTAATAGAGTTCCTGCACATTTACCAGATTTCGCTCACGGTAGGTCTGTAAGTTTTTTGCCTCCATCAGGTAAAATATACCCTGTAGAACAGTTTATGGGAGGGGTAGCGTCGTACCGATTAAGCTCATTAAAAGAACAAAAATTCTCTGAATATTTTGAAGGCTATGGCTTGTATGAAGATGCAGATTTTACCTTACGCTTATCTCAAAAAGGAACTTTATATGTAAATACAGCAGCACAGTTATATCACTACCACGATGCAGACGGGCGCCCTAATAAATATGCTTATGGTAAGATGGTTATTCGTAATGGTTGGTATGTATGGAGAGTAAGACATCCTAGGCCTAGTGTAAAGGCAAGATTTAAATGGAATATTACAGCCCTACTTCTTACGCTTATTAGATATACTAATAGTTTGAAGGGAAGCTCTAAAAAGGCTGCATTTACAGAAGCATTAGGCAGAACAGTAGGGTGGTGTAGCTTGCTAATAAACAAGCCAAAAGTGCTATGAAGTTTCTTGTTATAACACATACACCTCATTGGGAAGATAAAGGACTATGGGCCTACGGACCTTATGTGAGAGAAATGAATCTGTGGTATACCCATTGTGATGAGGTTGTAGTTGTAGCACCTAAAGCAAAAAGAGAAAAGTCTAAAATACACTCAGCATATCATCGTAAAGATGTTCAGATTAAAAAGATACCTAGTATTGCTTTAATAAGCTTTCGCGAAAGCTTAAAAACACTTTGTAAACTCCCCTATATCATTTATGTTATTTATAAGGAAATGCGTAAGGCAGACCATATACATTTGCGATGTCCTGGTAATATTGGATTGATTGGAGCTATAGTTCAATTACTTTTTCCCAAAAAACCTAAAACAGTAAAATATGCTGGGAATTGGGATCCTAAAAGTGACCAACCTTTTAGCTATGGTATTCAGAAGCGTATTTTAAGTAATACACGTCTAAGTAAGAACTTAAAAGTATTAGTGTATGGAGAATGGCCTAATCAATCAAAAAACATACTTCCTTTTTTTACAGCTTCTTATCCAGAATCCCATAAGGCAAGTATATCCAAAGTATTTGATAAGACACTACGCTTTATGTTTGTAGGAAGTCTGGTGTCTGGAAAACGCCCGGAATATGCAATTGAGCTGATTAAGGCTTTGGCTCAGAAAGAATATTCTGTTCAGTTAGATATTTATGGTGATGGTGCTTTACGATCTTCATTAGAAAAACAGGATATTCCATTTGTGCATTTTTACGGAAATACCAAGGCAGATATTGTTTATGAAGCCTATAAACAAGCACATTTTTTAATACTGCCATCTAAATCTGAGGGTTGGCCTAAGGTTATTGCAGAGGCTATGTTTTGTGGGGTTATTCCTATTGCTACTCCCATTTCTTGCGTACCTTGGATGCTTGATAACGGGAATAGAGGACAGCTCATGTTCTTAGATTTAGAACAAGATTGCAACAATCTTACAAAACTACTAGAGAATGAGCAACATTATCTTGATATGAGTAGACAAGCCCAGGAGTGGTCACAACACTATACACTTGACAGTTTTGAAAAAGCAATAAAAGAACTTTTGATATGAAAGTGATGCAGCTTATAGATTCTTTAGAATTAGGTGGCGCAGAGCGTATGGCGGTGAGTTATGCTAATATGCTGTCTAAGCACATAGATAGATCTTATTTGTGCGTAACTCGCAATGAAGGGGCTCTCAAAAAAACACTTGCTCAAGATGTTTCTTATCATTTTTTAGATAGAACAAAGACACTGGATTTTAAGGCGGTAAAAAGAACTGTCGCATTTATCCAAAAGGAGAATATAGGACTCATTCACGCACACGGAACTTCTTTCTTTTTTGCCTATTTAATTAAGCGAAAATACAAAGGCGTAAAGGTTATATGGCATATTCATCATGGTGCTAGTGCTGATTATGGATTTTTGAAAACTGCATTGATAAAGAATTGTGTTTTATCTTTTGATGGAGTTATAGTAGTAAACGCCGAGCTAAAGAATTGGGTGCAAAATAGTCTCGATGTGCCTGCTCAAAAATGTCATTATCTATCAAATTTTGTGGAGTTTGATAATGATAATTCTGATACTAAGTTAGAATTACCGGGCATGGCGCCTCAACGTGTAGTTTGTCTGGCAAATTTAAAACACCCTAAAGAACATCTATTTTTATGTCTCGCTTTTAATGAAGTAGTGAAAAAATACCCTAATGCGACATTGCATCTGGTAGGTAAAGATTTTCAGGATAATTATAGTGATCTCCTTAAAGCATTAATTAAGCAAAATGGTTTGGAAGCTTCTATTTTTATTTATGGCCAACAAGACGAGCCAAAAAAGTTTCTTGATGCCTGTGATATAGGAGTGATTGCTTCTTCATCAGAAGGCTTGCCCATGGCATTACTTGAGTATGGAAAATCTAATTTAGCGGTTGTTACAACAGACGTAGGAGAATGTGCTGCGGTGGTTCAAGATAATGGATTAGTTGTGGGCTCTGGAGATGAATACGCAATGAAGATGGCTTTAGAAACATTACTTGATAATGGCGAAAGAACTCACAAACTTGCAGATAGTTTTACACAAAGTGTAAAAGAAATGTATTCATTGCAAGCTATACAAAGTAAGGTGCTAAACGTATATTCTGAGATAAATGGGTAAGATAAAGGATCCATATCTATTAATTGTAGCTCTTCACATGTTAATTGGCTTTGGAATCTACCTGTTTAGACCAGTTGCTCAAGTGTATTTTTTAACATCTGTTGGCTTTTTTATTTACTGGATTATTAGAAATAGTAATAGAAACAATGAAGCTTTGATTGCGGCTGCATATATTGCTGGAGGTGAAGTCTTATTTAGAATGACAGGGGCAGCCTTTGCACATGAACTTGGAAAATATGGTGTAATTGGTTTCTTATTAGTAGGGTTGTTTTTTAGTGGTACGTCTCGTAAATCAGGAGTATACTGGTTGTACATATTGCTACTCGTACCAGGAATTATTTATTCAGGATTAAATTTTGGGTATGAAGCAAATTTTCGAAAAGTAATTATCTTTAGTTTAAGTGGACCCTTTTGTTTGGGTATTGCAGCTCTTTATTGTGTTAATAGGCGAGTTACTTTAAAACAATTACAGTATTTGTGCTGGAGCTTATTAATGCCTATTATCGCTATGGTGATTTACCTTTATTTTTATACACCAGATACAAAAGATATTTTAACAGGTACTGGGTCTAACTATGCCGCTTCAGGAGGTTTTGGACCGAATCAAGTATCTACAACACTTGGATTAGGGATGTTTTTGATTTTTGTTCAACTTTTTACCCAAAGTAAACAACGTATATCCTTTTTTGTAAATTTAGGGTTACTTTCCTTACTTAGTTATAGAGCTATAATAACCTTTTCTAGAGGAGGGGTAATTACAGCATTAGTTATTAGTGTATTGTTTCTTGTGTTTTTTTATAAAAAAGAAAATGTAAGAGTTAAGCAGCGTAGCTCTGTAATTATTGTTTTTGTTGCTGTTATAGGAGTTTTAACTTGGTCACTTCTCTCTTTACGTACAGAAGGTTTAATAGATAAAAGATATGCTAATCAGGATGCTGTGGGTAGAGTAAAGGAAGACGTAAGTACAGGAAGAGTATTGCTAATAAACTCGGAGCTTACGGCATTTAAAGAAAACCCCGTTACGGGTATAGGTGTTGGTAATAGCAAAGAGTATAGAAGGGCTAAAACTGGGGTAGTGGCAGCATCTCATAATGAATTAAGTAGATTGTTATCGGAGCATGGTCTCGCAGGTCTTATTGCACTTGTTATTTTAATGCTTTATCCATTGTTTTATAGAGCAAAAAATAGGAGCAATTTTTTATTTTTTTCTTTTTTAGGGTTTTGGTTTTTAACGATCAACCATTCGTCAATGCGTATTGCGGCACCCGCTTTAATTTATGGCTTAAGTTTGTTGAATATAGTTTATGGAAAAAAGAATCCTGTACATAGGAAACGCATTGTCTAGTAAGGGAGCTACGGTGACCAGTGTAGAAACCTTAGGGATATTCCTCAAGGGTGAAGGGTACGTATTAAAGGTAGCTTCTTCACAAAAAAATAAAATACTACGATTATTAGATATGATATATCACATAATCAGATTTAATAGAAAAACTGATTATGTACTTATTGATACTTATAGCACTACAAATTTTTGGTATGCAGTGATTATTGGAAGATTGTGTAGTTTTTTTAAGTTACCCTATATACCCATTCTTGGAGGAGGAGATTTGCCTAAACGTCTTAAGAAAAGTCCTAAATATGCTCAAAAGTTGTTTGGGAACGCCTATCGTAATATAGCACCATCACCTTATATGATGTCTTCTTTTGAGAAAAAAGGATTTGCTAATCTTACTTATATACCTAATACAATTGAAATTAGGAATTATCCATTTATAAAAAGAGAGAACATATCACCTAAACTTTTATGGGTTCGTTCGTTTTCAAAAATTTACAATCCGCTTATGGCGCTTAAAGTTCTTGAAGAACTATTACAAGAGTTTCCAGAAGCAACGCTTACGATGGTAGGGCCTGATAAGGATGATAGTTATCAAGAATGTCTTGCTTTCGCGAAAGCAAATAAACTCCCTGTTACCTTTACAGGGCTTTTATCTAAAGAAGAATGGATTGCCCTAGCGGCTTCTCATGATGTTTTTATAAGTACGACTAATTTTGATAATACTCCAGTAAGTGTGATAGAAGCAATGGCGTTGGGTTTACCCATAATATCTACGGATGTTGGAGGAATGCCGTTTTTAATAGAACACGCAAAAGATGGGCTATTAAGTTCGCCTAATGAAGTAGCTTCTTTTGTATTGGAAGTAACAAAAATTCTAAAAAATCCTAGTTTAGGACAATCTTTAGCTAAAAATGCGAGAAGTAAAGTAGAGCATTTTGATTGGAGTAGTGTAAAAAGGCGATGGGAAGAAGTACTGTCTTAATTTTTATAATATATTTACAACCAGTAAATAACTACTATGACTCTTTTTCCTGACTTACATTTTGATATTTCAGAGCGAAAAGTATTATTGAGAGTATTTGATATTATTTTTGCTCTAGGCTTTTTATATCTCATCGGAGCTTTTTTTGAGTTTGACTATTTTATGATAGATAAACAAAACTGGAGTTATACAGTGGTTTTAGCCTTATACTTAGCCATATTTGGGACTGTTTTTGAATTGTATAATTTACAACAAGCCTCAAAATATCAAGTGGTACTTAAAAATACGATACTTACTGTTTCTTTTACCACATTATTCTTTCTTCTAACTCCTTATTACACACCTGTTTTACCAGAAAACAGATTGCAAATTGTTTACTTTTTTGCAGCGGTACTTTTAGGGATATTAGTATGGAGAGGTCTATATCTAGGGCTTATATCTTCCCCTAGGTTTTATAAACGTGTGTTATTAGTAGGAGATACCTTAGATATTTCTAAAATTATTAAAAACCTTGAGTATGCCGATCCTAATTATAAGGTAGTGGCGTATATAGCAGAGAAGGATTACGGAGTTAAAATAGGTGCTAGAAATATAACACAGTATCCTTCTAATAATTTACAAGAAACAATAGATACTATTAGTGTTTCAGAAGTTGTTGTTTTGAAAGATTATGAAAAGGGAGTTTCTTTGGAGTTATACAATCAATTAATAAATTTATTAGAATCTGGATTCCCAATACGAGAATACACACAAGTGTTTGAAGAAATTGCACAGCGTATTCCAGTAGAATATGTGGATAAAGATTTTTATACCTATTTCCCTTTTAGTAGAAATAATCAGAATAAACTATATCAATTTTTTCATCGTGTATTTGATATTTTTTCATC
Organism: uncultured Flavobacteriaceae bacterium; assembly: GCA_964548335.1. Taxonomy (GTDB): domain Bacteria; phylum Bacteroidota; class Bacteroidia; order Flavobacteriales; family Flavobacteriaceae; genus Dokdonia. The sequence goes on from CAZJRA010000023.1 coordinate 7,706, forward strand.
TTTTATTGGGATATATGTTCTTGCCCTTATGTTACCCTTTATTATTCTATTTAATATTTTTTGGAATAGAGGATCATTATTTTACACACAAACTCGTATTGGTCTTAACGGAAGGACTTTTGAAATGATAAAGCTTCGAACGATGATTAAGGATGCAGAGAAAGAGGGAGCTGTTCTTGCACAAAAAAACGATAATAGAATTACCACTTTTGGTAAATTTCTTAGAAATACACGACTAGATGAGATACCTCAATTTTTTAATGTGCTACTTGGACATATGAGTGTGATTGGGCCTAGACCAGAACGACCAGAGTTTGTGAGAAAATTGTCAAAGACAATCCCTTTTTATGAGACAAGACATATTGTTAAACCAGGGCTTACGGGCTGGGCTCAAGTAAAAGGAAACTATGTGAGTTCTGAAGAAGGGATGCTCGAAAAGTTACAATATGATTTATACTACATAAAGCATAAAAACATTTTCTTAGACCTTAGTATTATTTTAAAAACGATGAGTACAGTAATTTTTTATAGAGGTCAATAAAAAATCACGCGTCGTCTATAGTCTTTTTAAGCGCTCCTATAAGATAGCTGTAGCGTACACCAAGCGCTATAAGTAAAGGGGCTAGTGTAATAGGATATCCTTGAACCCCAACAATCCAGTGAAAAATAAGTAAGACTAGTAATATTAGAGAGAGTTTTATATACGGGTATAACCATTTTTTATTTGCGCTCCTTTTTATAGTAAATGCAGCTATTAGATGAAAAGGGAAGGCCCATAATATATTATAATTCCATTTTGTAGGGGAGTGATCTGTAGCAAACCATAATAAAGCAAGTAGTATTCCTATAAATCCAGTAATGCCCAAAATAAGCTTGTCTATTAGTCTAATACCTCTTTTGTTTCTATAGTCTAAGTAAGTATTGTATAAAAGAATTAATGCGATGATACAAAAAATAACTAATGGACTAAAGAGTACATTTTCCTTATAAGTGTTAAGCGTTTTTGGCTCATATAAGATTTGCGCAGGTGCTGTAATTGCCCCGTTCGTACCTTGGGCGGTACTTAAAGCTTCCATCGTGTATTCTGGGAGAAATAAGTATTCTTTATTGGAAACTGGGCGATCTGTTACAGATCCAATAGCGATATCCATCCCAAAACTGCCCCAGGTATTCCAAGGAACATTTTGTTGTATTAGATCTCGATGACTTAAACCTTCTATTTCGGGTGTAAAGTCAGTAAATATATCCTTAGTATAGATATTGTTAATTGCATTTGCAGGTCGCGTCGCGCAATTATCATACAGGAAATCATATAAGTATTTGCTATTCTCTTTTTTAGCATTATTCAATAAGAAACTAAAAAGAGCCTGCTTTTCTTTTGGAGATTGAATGAGTTTTTGAGAAGTAATTAGTCGTTGTTGCTCTATATAGTTAGCTAAAAAATCATCAAAATGGCTAATTCCTAAACGATAGAGAAGTTTTCCTTGTGCGAATTTGGTATAAAAATTCGGGGTATCAAAATCAAAAAGTCCGTAGTTAAATACGATATCAATACCTTGTCTAAAATCTCTTACTCTTACAGCAGTGTGACCAAAAGAATCATATAGTTCTGGTCCAGCACCTATCGTTAAGACACTTATTTCTGCATTAGGAGATAATGTGTGAGGAGCTTTTTGTGCTAGAACAAAAGAGCTTGTCAAGAAAAAAATAAGGATACTTAATGCTCTCATAGATAGTTTTGAATATTAAATATAATAACCGAAGTTAAAAGTACAATAAAACGAACACAACTTTATTTAAATGAATTGTTATAAAAAAAGCCCTATTAACATGGTGTCAATAGGGCTTTTGTTTTTTAGTTGCTTTTACTTATGCAAGAACAGCTTGTACTTTATCTGCTGCTTCTTGAAACTGAATAGCACTTTGTACATCTAATCCACTGTTATCAATAAGTTCTTTAGCGATATCTGCATTTGTTCCTTGTAACCTTACGATAATAGGCACTTCTATAGTTCCCATATTCTTATAAGCATCTACAATACCTTGTGCAACACGATCACAACGTACAATACCTCCAAAGATATTTACGAGAATAGCTTTTACATTAGGATCTTTAAGGATTAATTTAAAAGCTGCTTCTACACGCTCTGCATCTGCTGTTCCTCCTACATCTAAGAAGTTTGCTGGCTCACCACCTGCTTGCTTAATTAAATCCATAGTAGCCATTGCTAGTCCAGCACCATTAACCATACAACCTACGTTTCCGTCTAGGTCTACATAGTTTAATCCTTTTTCTCCAGCTTCTACCTCTACAGGGTTTTCTTCACGCTTGTCACGCATAGCTGCATAATCTTTATGACGGAAAAGTGCATTGTCATCTAAAGAGACTTTAGCATCTACAGCCATTATTTTATCATCACTTGTTTTAAGTACTGGATTAATTTCAAATAAAGAACTATCCGACTTAGTATATGCTTCGTATAAAGCAAAAACAAATTTTGTCATCTCTTTAAACGCCGTTCCACTCAATCCTAAATTAAAGGCAATACGACGCGCTTGGAATCCTAAAATTCCAGTTGCAGGATCAATTTCTTCGTGAAAGATAAGGTGAGGTGTTTCTTCTGCTACCGTCTCAATATCCATACCTCCTTCTGTAGAGTACATGATCATATTTTTACCTGTAGCTCTATTTAAAAGAACAGACATATAGTACTCTTCTGGCTCACTATCTCCTGGATAGTAAACATCTTCTGCAACGAGTACTTGGTGTACTTTTTTACCTTCGGCACTAGTTTGCGGAGTAACTAGGTTCATACCTATAATTTGTCCTGCAATTTCTTCTACCTGTTCAAGATTTTTGGCAAGTTTTACTCCTCCACCTTTTCCACGGCCACCTGCGTGTACCTGTGCTTTAATAACGTGCCATCCTGTTCCAGTTTCTTCTGTAAGCTTTTTTGCTGCTGCAACAGCTTCTGCTGGTGTAGTAGCTACAACTCCTCGTTGTATGCGAACTCCAAAACTATTTAAAATCTCTTTTCCTTGATATTCGTGTAAATTCATACTATCGTTTTACTAGTTGTGCATTTTGATTGCCTCGCAAAAATAATGATTACACTTAGCGAGGACAAAATTTTTATATAAAAGTTATGCGTTGTTTATTAAATAATGATTTATACAATTTCGGCACTAAGACCTGCTTGTAATAGTTTAGAACATTGGGGTTTTAAATCCTCATATTCCCCTGTTTTTACATCACATTTTCCCTTTTAAT
>CAZJRA010000024.1:0-10796 GCA_964548335.1 uncultured Flavobacteriaceae bacterium
TATTTCTAGAAGCAGAGATAGTTAACTCATTACTTGTTGGGTTAGGAAACATCTGAAAACCTTCTATCGATGAGTTATCATCTAAAGATAGTACTTCTAATACTTCTTCAGGATCTACCCCTTCTGCCGATAAAATGAAGTTGTCAATCCCTCCATAACTACCCCAGTTAAAGTTATTGCTACCATTAAACGCTGGGTAAAAAGGACTGTCATCATATATAAATCTAAAAGATGTTGTTGCAGAAGCATACTCAGTAATATCAAAAACAAAAGTTTGATGCTGAGGCTCTATATCTTCCAAAAACTCTGCAAGTAACGCAACAGATTCATCTAAGATTTCATCCCAAACAAAAACTCTAAAAGCCTGCCTTTCTGGAAGAACACGGTCGTAACCAATATCTACTGTTAAAGTAGCAGATGTTGCTTCTGATAAATCATACTGACGTGTAGCTGCAATAGCTATTGTACTTGGAGTTTGTTGACCACATTCATCATCGTTAAAAAATAATGCAGTCGTAGGAAAAATGTCTCCAAAGGGTACTATTTGCCCAAATTCCCAGTCACATGAGTTGTCTCTTTCAAAAAGAAATTCCCAACCTTCTGGTACAACCTCATCCTGAAAATCATGTCTTATTATTTCTACTTCTTGTCCAAAAGACAAAAAACTAACTAAGGCAAAAAGCCATACTAATGTAATTTTTTTCATAATTATAGTTTGATATAGTCTACAAATATACATTTTCTAAATGAACTATCTCAATACAAAGCATATGAGGCATCAAAAGAAAGAGATTTTTAATTGAGTATAAAACCTAAAATTTTCAAACTACCACCTTTTACCTGAACGTATAACGAAGAGGAATTCTTTAGATTAATAATCTAGACTGCTCAACCTATCTAAAATAATGTGTTTTGAAAATATTCTCAGTTTTCTATCCAAATAAAAGAGGTTGTCTACAATAATTCAAACTGTTTTCCTGGTAACGCCCTTACAACTCCTTTCATCTCTAACTGAAGTAAAAGAGAAGCTATTTTAAATGTGGGGAGTTTGCAATTGAGAGCAATTAGATCTAATTGCTCTTTGCCTTGTTCTTTTAAAAAACGCCAAATGATTTTTTCCTCATCGGTGAGTTCTACAAACAATTGCTTTTGGATGACTTTAGGCGTTTGTTCTTCTAATTGCCAGTTTAAGATATACGCCACATCTGCAGCACTCGTGCATAAGTGAGCTCTGTTTTGCTTAATGAGGTTATTACATCCTATGCTAAGTGTATCATCTGCCCTTCCTGGAACAGCAAAAACATCTCGATGGTATCCCACCGCAAAATCTGCCGTGACTAAGGAGCCTCCTTTTTCGGCACTTTCTACCACAAGGGTGGCTTCACTCATTCCTGCAATAATACGATTACGTTTCAAGAAATTAGTATGTACAAAAGCATCACTGCTCCAAAAATCTGTAAAGAAGCCTCCCTTTTTCTCCATGGCAGGAAGATACTTCTCATGTACTTTAGGATATACTTGATTAAAACCGTGGGCAAACACTCCTATCGTTTGTAAACCTGCATCTATACACGCCTTATGTGCTGTAATATCTACACCATAAGCAAACCCAGATACGATAATGGGGTTAAAAGGGGCTATCTCCTCTATAAATTTATGGATAAAAGCTTTCCCATAAGTCGTAATCTTACGAGTACCTACAATACTAAGTACTCTGGGATTAGTGAGGTCTATATTTCCTTTTTGAAACAAGACTACAGGACCATCAATACAGTGTTTTAAACGCTCTGGATAATCAGCATCTGTATACGTCGTATATTGGATATTGTTAGATTGAATGTAGTCTAATTCTGCTTTCGCGAAAGCGCGATGACTCTCATCCCAAAAGGCTTGTAACTTATGTGTTCCTATGCCATCTACCTGTAATAAGCGTTCTCTCTTTTGTTCTAAAACAGCGCTTGCACTTCCAAAAACCTGAACGAGTTTCTTAATACTACCATCTCCCAAAAAGGGAATGCGTTGTAATGTGAGTAAGGCGAGAAAGTCTTTTTCTGATTCCAATGTCATTGATTTTCAACAACAAGAAACAACTTTTCTTTATGTTAATAAAATCATGTGAAGAAGTTTTGGGGTGTTTAAAAATATTTTACCTTTAAACTATGCAAATAGACTCGTACATAAGCGATTTATTATACCGGTATGAATGTGTTATTCTTCCAGATTTTGGTGCGTTTTTAACGCAGTACCAATCTGCGCAAATACAAGAGAATACGCTGGCTTTTAATCCTCCTAAAAAGAAGCTTTCTTTTAACAGTCAGTTATTAGATACAGATGGATTACTTGCCAATTATATTGCACAAACAGAGATGATTCCTCACGAGCAAGCAAGCTCAAAAATTGCGTCTTATGTACGTAAGTTATGGGATGGTTTACACCTTGGTGAGACACAAGAGCTTAAAAACATAGGCAGTTTTAGCCTAAGTGCAGATAACAACCTGCTATTTGAACCTACCTACCATCTTAACTACCTCACGAGTTCTTTTGGACTTTCTTCCTTTACTACGCAAACTGTAGCTAGAGAAGTGTATAAAGAGCAAGTAACTGCTTTAGAAGAAAAAGCACCTATTGCCATCACTCCAGAACGCCGTAATACCGGATGGCTTAAATATGCTGCCATTGCACTTATTGGATTAAGTATTATAGGAGCAGGTTATACGTATGTAAAAGACGTGGAAGCACATAACTTAGCTTCTCAAGAAGAGGCAAAAGAGCTTCTAGATACTAAAATCCAAGAGGCAACCTTTGTTATAGACAACCCACTACCCGCAATTACCTTAGAGCTTATCCAACCTCAAGGAAATTATCATGTAATTGCTGGAGCTTTTAGAATGCCCGAAAATGCTCAAAAACGTGTACAACAGTTACGTACTAAAGGGTACAAAGCACGACAAATAGGAGCTAACAAATATGGCTTGCACCAAGTAGCTTATGGTAGCTATGCAAACCCACAAGAAGCTTTACAAGAACTACACGCCATACGCAAGGCAGATAACCGAGAGGCGTGGCTTTTTGTTAAGGATTTGAATTAACCTTTCTTTCTCGTAGTACTCTTATTATAAAATCGTAATACCTGTTTTGCCTAAAGCGAAAGGCGTCTTTAGGCGTTATTACCTGCATCCTCTTAAATTTCATTCTCCATTTTCTAATTCACTATCGTACCTTTGTTTTATAAAATACAACCCTATGGAAACTCGTACGCCTAGTGATTCTAAAACGATTTTAACAGACCTTGTACTGCCTAGTGAGACAAACCCTTTAAACAACTTGTTTGGAGGTGAACTACTTGCGCGTATGGATAGAGCTGCAAGTATTGCGGCAAGAAGACACTCGAGACGTATTGTGGTAACTGCTTCTGTAAACCACGTAGCATTTAATAAAACAGTGCCATTAGGAAGTGTAGTTACTGTACAAGCCAAAGTTTCTCGCGCTTTTAAAACCTCTATGGAAATCTATATAGATGTTTGGACAGAAGATAGAGAAAGTGGTATTTGTAGCAGAGCTAATGAGGCTATTTATACTTTTGTAGCGGTAGATGAACAAGGACAGCCGGTACCGGTGCCTCAGCTAAACCCAGAAAGTACTGAAGAAAAAGAACGCTACGATGCTGCACTACGACGCAAGCAATTAAGTCTTGTACTTGCAGGGAAAATGCAACCTAGTGATGCCACAGAACTGCGTGCATTGTTTATGGGAGAATAGATGTTTTGTGGTAATTACTACTATTCTTTGTTAAATCTACTTGGTAATTCTAAAATAATACATAGTCTCTAATTACGTAATTAAATAAGGAACTTAAAAGCAATATATTATATGTAATTATAAAACCTTATCGTTTTAAAACCCACGTTGTAGGGTTGAGTTTTGTTAGGTTTTTTTGGATTCTAAACTTCATAATAGATTTACCTGTAAAGGCATTTTTACCAACCTCTCCTATCTGTTGCTTATAGAAAATAGGGTCGCCTTTTTCTACCTTTAAATTCTTAATATTATAATATACGGTTATGTAGTTCCCGTGTCTAATACTTACGGCAAGTCCTCCTCCCTTTACATTTTGGATAGCGAGCACCTCTCCTTCAAAAACGGCTCTTACAGCTGCATTCTCGGTTGTTTCTATATCTATTCCGCTATTTTTTATCTTTATATTAGGTAATGTAGGGTGACGTGACTCTCCATAAGGTCGAGTAACTCTACCTCGCTCTACAGGCCATATTAATCGTCCTTTATTAGCCGCAAAACTAGACGCTAATGCTTTTCCTGCTGGAGTAAGTGCAAAACTATTACTACTCGTAGATTTTCCTGTTTTTTTATTACTTGCAGAAATAGCTTTTGCAATAATATCATCTATTTGCTTATCTATCTTATCTGTTTCCTTTTGCTTATCTCTAATCTGAGCAGCATAGACACTAGATTGCTTACGTATTTGCTTTACAAGCTCACCCTGCTGTGCTTTTTCTTTATCTAGCTCTTGTTTTGCTTTTTTGTTTTCGGCAATCAGGATTTTCTTAGCCTCTTTTTGCTCTAATAAATCTTTGTTTACCTGTTTTAATAACTCGGTACGTTCTTTTATCTGGTTTCCTTGCTTTTTTCTGTAAGTAGCATACTGCTTCATATACTGCGTACGTTTATACGCCTGTGCAAAACTCTCACTAGAGAGCAAAAACATAACCCTACTCTGATTACTCCTACTCTTATAGGATTTTTGTATCATTCCGGCATAATCTTCTTTAAGTAGCTTGAGTTCTTCTCGTAAATTTTCTAGCTTATTAAGATTATCATCTATCTCCTTGGTAAGTAGGTTTGTCTGCCTATTGGTTATTCGTATAAGGTCCGTACGTACTTTTATTTGTTGGTCTATGTCTTGAACCTGAGTGAGTAAAGATTTTTCCTTTTTCTTATTGCTTTGGCGCAAGCGATTAAGCTGGACCATTTCAGATTGAATCGCTTCTCTGCGTTTTTCTAGTTGTTTTCTAGTAAGAGATTGTGTATAGCCTAAATGTGCCGTTAAAAGCAATGTAAAGGCTATTACAAGGGTTTTAATATATCCTTGTTTAATTTCCATCTATCAAAATTTCTTTATATCCCGAAGGAATCTTAAACGGAAACTTAAGCGTCTTTTCTAGATTCACGCTTTTGTACTCAATATCTATTTGCGTGGTACGCTTACCGTCATTAGCTCGAACATTCATCTTTGTAGGAAAAAACTTGCCTTCTACCTGGTCATATCCTCCATAAGAAATATTCATAGTGCTCTGGTCTTCTTTAACCAATACTTCCTGTTTTTTGACAATAAAAGGTTGTGTGCCTATTTCAAAAAGTAAATCAAAAAGAGCATTGTTTTTTCTAGGAGTTACCCTGTAATAATCCAGCTCTTTAGCAAAGGTATATTTACCCTCTCTTAAATCATAAATTGTTTGCCCAGTTAGTAGCCTTTGTAATTGGTCAAAATTAAGGTCGATTCCTGTATAATCGCTCAAAAACGAAAAGTCGTTATCAAAATACTGGTTATTAATCTTATCGTAAAATTTAATAGTAGTAGGGGTAATTAATGCCCGTGCGCCAGAAAATCCTAAAAGAGATGCATCCATCCAGATAGTCTTATCTTTTTCTATACGTATCTGAACCGAAACAGCAGGACCTCCCTTGCCATTGCTAGAATACTTTGCGCGAGTCTTTGCCTCAAAAGTGGTATACTCAAGTGTGCTGGCATAATATTCTTCTACAAGCCTAGCTGTTGTTAGATCTTCTTCTGTAGTAGTATTTGTGCCTTTTTTAGCACCACAACTTGTGAGTATAAATATAATACTTATGTATGCAATTTGTTTCATCTAATTTGCGCCCCTTAATTTACGCATTTGTAATGCATAACGTCCTGCTTTATTACTATCGCCTAACTTTGCATAACTCTCTGCCAATTGCTCATAAAAGTTTGCTTCAAGAGCTACATCATCTATCACATAATCTACACCTGTCTCCCACTGAAAATTTGCTTCCTCCGAGTTTCCTAATGCTTTTAATGCAAGCCCATAACTGTAATACAGACTGGGTTGTGATGGGTATAACTCTATAGCATCTTTTGCTCGTGTAGCGGCTTTGTTATACTTTCCTAATGCAATTTCTGTTTTTAGGACTTGTTTGAGTATATCTACATTTTCTGCATCAGTATCAAGGGATTTTAGAAAATACGATAGGGCTTTATCCTGTGCTCCTTTTTTACTGTAATACATTCCTAAATTCTGATATACTTTAGACCCTTTTACCTGACTGTCAAAAGTAGCAATCGCGGATTCTAACTGTGGTTCATAACTAGGGTTCTTATTTACAAATGATAAAAAGTCGTTAAGCACACGGTGTTTTGCCTTTGCAGATATTTTATCACTTTTAAGCACTTTAGTCATTGCATTAATTGCGTTATCTGTATTGCCCTTGTTTATATCTGTTTTGTACAATACAAGATGTACTGCATCTGCATCTGGATTAATCTTCTGAAGTTTTAAAGCCGTTTCATACGCTTTGTCCGTATTACCTTGTTCTTGATACAAATAAATAAGCTTAAGGTAGTCTTGCTCGCTTTTAGCATTTTTCTCAAGCTCTTTATTAAGTGCGTCCTCTTTGAGCTTTGTGCCTCCTGAGTGTCTATTGAGTTGGACTCTAAGTCGGTCTCTACGTATATCGCGTCCTTTTTCTACATCTAGTTCATCTAAGAGCGTTAAGGCTTCTGTATATCGCTTTGTCGCTTTATACACTCTCGCGAGGTCTTCTTTGTAATTTACGTCAAAAGAAATAAGCTGTTTAACAACTTCTTCTGCCTGCTCGTAATCACGGGTTCTATAATAAAGCTCATACAGCAAAGCCATTACAGGTTTCTGATTAGGTTTGAGCTCTAGTGTTTTTAAAAAGTTAGATTCTGCTTGTTCATACTTTTTAAGCGCCATATAGTTTTTACCCTTTTCAAAATAGAGAATTGGATGACTATCGTCTAACGCTATACCTTTATCTAAAGATTCGATAGCACGCTCGTAATTTTCAATTCCTTTATGTTTTAATGCTTCATAAAAAGCTTCTTGAAAAGCGTCTGAGACATTCCCTAAGTTATCTACATTTACATCTGCAAAAGGCGTATTATCTTGTGCGTGCGTATGCTTTCGCGAAAGCATACTTAGGCATAAAAACAAGGCGAGTATGTACGTTTGTTTCTTCACTTACTTATTCTAATATGGTATAATCACCTACACTTACTTTTGTGAAACTACCATTATATTTTACATGATTTCCTATCATAGCCTCATCTAGCCGTGCATTTTTAATATGACTGTTAGATTGTATCAAGCTATTTTTTATAGTACTATCTTCAATGACCGTGCCATCTCCTACAGCAACGTGTGGCCCAAGGGTTACATTGCGTAAAGTGACATTTTCTCCAATAAAACAAGGAGGAATAACACTGGCGTTCTCTAAAACTACCGAATCTGCAATGAGTTTTTCACCATCATTGTGTAAAAAGCCTAACATTTTTGCATTAGTCTCTATGGCAATATTTTTATTACCGCAGTCCATCCATTCGTCTACCGTTCCTGTTTTAAAAATACGATCGTCTGCCATCATTTTTTTAATACCATCGTTAATTTGGTACTCTCCACCATTCATAATATTCTCTTCAAGTACTTCCTGTAGTTTTTCTTTTAATACAGCCACGTCTTTAAAGTAATAAATACCTATAACGGCTTCATCTGAAACAAAAGTTGATGGCTTCTCTACAAGCTCGGTAATCTCTCCTCTTTCATTAAGATTTACCACTCCATACGCCTCGGGATTAGGTACTTTTTTAGTCCATATAACACTATCTGCCACAGGGTCTAACTCAAACTCTGCTCTAATAAGGGCATCTGCATAAGCAATAACAGCAGGTCCTGACAATGAGGGTTCTGCACTCATAATAGCGTGTCCTGTACCTAATGGTTGGTCTTGCCTGTAAATAGATGCCTTTGCTCCTAGTCCTTTTGCAAGCTCTTTTAAACTTGCAACAACATCATCTCCAAACCAAGAAGGGTCACCTAGCACAAACGCAATCTCTTCTATAGGTTGCTTAAGGACTTTTACAATATCTTTTACTAAACGATGTACTATAGGCTCTCCTGCAACAGGAATTAAAGGTTTAGGAACTGTTAAACTGTGAGGGCGTATACGACTACCGCGGCCTGCCATAGGTACTATTATTTTCATATATATCACCTTACAAAAGCAAGGATTTTTATTTCGTTAGTTATTATTTTTAATCTTTTACTTAACTCCTGTACTACCAAAACCGCCTTCACCACGGTCTGTACTAGATAATTCTAACACTTCATCCCATTGTGCCTGACTATGTTGTGCGATAACCATTTGAGCGATGCGCTCTCCGTTTTCTATCACAAAATCCTCCGAAGATAGGTTTACTAAAATCACACCTACCTCTCCTCTGTAATCTGCATCAATCGTTCCTGGAGCATTAAGTACCGTAACTCCTTTTTTTGCAGCTAGACCACTACGAGGTCGTACCTGCGCTTCTGTACCTATAGGAAGCTCCATAAAGATGCCTGTAGGCACAATAGCTCTTTCTAAAGGTTTAAGGGTTATAGGGCTTGTAATATTTGCACGCAAATCCATTCCGGCACTTGCAATCGTTTCATAATGTGGTAGCGCGTGGGCACTTTTATTGATGACTTTAATTTTCATGTTCCCTTCTTAATATTCTTTGTAATAAAGGTTGTTCTCTATACCATATAACACCTATTAATATAGCTGTCATAAGGATTCCTGCAATATAAAGTTGCAAGCTTCCTATTCCAAAATAATTCCTCAAAATATAAAAGAAAATTACCGAAAAACCTACAGATAAAACAATATACAAGATACCGTTTTTAAGATCGTATGGAATAAGCATATGTTTTCTTCCTATGATATAGGACAAAACCATCATACCTCCATAAGCAACACAAGTGGCCATAGCGCTTGCCATATATCCTATTCTAGGGATACCTATTACATTAATAACAATGGTAAGTATCGCTCCTAATATAGAGATATAAGCTCCGTATTTTGTCTTATCTGTCACTTTATACCAAACAGAAAGTGTCTGATAGATTCCAAAAAAGAAAAAAGCAAATAATACTAATGGAACCACATCCATTGCTTCCCAATAAGAAGGCTTTGTAACCAAAATAGGTTTAATAATATCTAACAATACAACATATATAAACAATGCAATAGCTCCCAATACTATGAATGCTTTGGTAATCAATGCATACTGTTCTGGTGCGTTTTTCTCTTTAGCTTGGCTAAAAAAGAAAGGTTCTACTCCTAGTCTAAAAGCTGTGGCATATAAGGTCATTCCAACGGCCAATCGATAACAAGCTGTATATATTCCCACTTGTTCTTTTGCGCTATCTTCATCAAGAGGTAGTAACCATTGTAAAAGGACTTTATCAAAGGCTTCGTTAATGGCAAATGCAATACCTGCAATTAAAATAGGCCAACCATAAGATAGCATTTTCTTTAGCAGATTACTGTCAAATGTAATACGTTTAAAATATGATTTTATAACAAGTAAAAAGGTAAGCCCACTTGCCATAAAGAAAGCAATAAAATAAAGCTCAACTTTATCCTTAGGGAGCCAAGAAAAAGTGGTTGTCATTTTTTGAGTAGCCATTAAAAATAAGGCTACACTTCCCACCGAAATAAAAACATTAATTAACTTTATAAGAGCATATTTTAATGCTTTTCCTTGTGCTCTCATATAGGCAAAAGGAATCACCATAAGCGTATCAAAAGCAATAACACCTACCACCCAACGCCAATAGTTACTGTCTATAGCTGTTATAGCAGCTAATTGCTTAAGCCCCAAAAATGCTATTACTATAAAAAAAAGCGTTGAAATTCCTAATGACCATAACGCAGTACTAAGTGTTTTTTGAGCTTTTCCTTCTTCGCTATAAAATCTAAAGAATGCCGTTTCCATGCCATAGGTGAGAATGACATTAAACAATAAAATATAGGTAAACAATAGGGAGACTTCACCAAAATCTACCTCTGTATCGAGGTAGGTGGTAAGTAAAGGCGTTAAAAGAACAGTAAGCAGCCTCGGCAATATAGTTGCAAGACCATATACAAACGTATGCTTAAAAAGGTTCTTAAGTGCGCTCAATGAAGCAAGAATTTTGACTTGTTAAAAGTAACGAAAATAATACAGAGAATCTTAATTACCTTTCTCACTAGGGGCAGTGCTAGGATATACGACTTGAGATTCTTCTATAAGGTTTTCCATAATCATATAAACTAATTGATGCCCATCTTCTTCATAAACAATACCTACTTGTTGGTCTGTGAGTTTTACAGGAAATCTATTCTGTTTTACAGGAGGAGTATTTGCTGCTTCTTGTAAAGGGTCTCTATGCATAATAACATCTTGTAAGGCATTATCACCGTTCTTAAAATATGCACTATACCCATTTCTATCTTGTTTCATAGGAGCTATAAAACCTCTAAAATAAGCGTCTTTCATCACTAAATTATCTGGCAAAAAAGCCCAACCAAAAGTCATATCAATACCAGAAGCTCCTTCTTGAGTTCCTGCTACCCATTTGTGAAATCTCACTTCTGCTTGCGCGTAAGGAGAGATGCGCTCTTCCATTTGAGGTGCTGTTTTTTCTGTTTGTGATGCTTCATCAAGTACATTTATGGGGCTTTTGCACTGTATTAGC
>CAZJRA010000025.1:0-10417 GCA_964548335.1 uncultured Flavobacteriaceae bacterium
CTTGATATGATTAACACATCAGTACCTGTATTTGTAAATTCAAACTTGCGCACACCATCATCTCCATAGTCCACTTCGCCATAATCTACAACATCATTTTCAAACAAGATAGCTGCTTTGTTTTCTTGGGCTGAGATACTTAATGATATCATACCAACAATAAATAATAAAACTACTTTTTTCATGATTAAATATATTTGAGGATGTTAAATGTACTTAGAAAAGTCTCAGTAGACAAAAAATGATATTAACAATCTTACCACAATGTTATTAACCGATAAAACTGAAAAAGACATCGACTTAATTTCTAAATCCTACTGTTATCTTTACTTTTGTAAACTGTATAAATCAATAACCAGACCAAACTATGAGTATTGCTTCTAAATATGACGCTTCACAGGTAGAAAACAAATGGTATTCTTACTGGATGGAACATAATTTCTTTCACTCTACACCAGATGAAAGAGAACCCTATACCATTGTAATACCTCCTCCTAATGTAACAGGTGTCTTACACATGGGGCATATGCTTAACAATACAATACAGGATGTTCTTGTACGTAGGGCACGTCTTACAGGCAAAAATGCATGTTGGGTACCTGGTACAGACCACGCTTCTATTGCTACCGAAGCAAAAGTAGTGGCAAAACTAGCTGCTCAAGGAATTAAAAAATCTGACCTCACTCGTGAAGAATTTTTAAAACATGCTTATGAGTGGAAAAATGAATATGGTGGCGTTATTTTAGAACAACTTAAAAAATTAGGAGCCTCTTGTGATTGGGACCGTACCGCTTTTACAATGGACCCACATATGAATGAGTCTGTTATAAAAACCTTTGTAGACCTATACAATAAAGGGCTTATTTACAGAGGGCACAGAATGGTAAACTGGGACCCTGAAGCAAAAACAACGCTTTCTGACGAAGAAGTAATTCACGTAGAAAAGCAAGGCCTCCTATACTATCTTAATTATAAAATAGAAGGCTCTGAAGAGTTTTTAACCATTGCAACAACACGTCCAGAAACCATTTTTGGAGACACCGCTATCTGTATCAACCCTACAGATGAGCGTTTTACACACTTAAAAGGTAAAAAAGCAATTGTACCTATTAGTGGTCGTGTGATTCCTATTATAGAAGATGAGTATGTAGATGTTGAGTTTGGAACAGGCTGTTTAAAAGTAACTCCTGCTCACGATGAAAATGACAAAGTATTAGGAGACAAACATAAACTAGAGGTAATAGATATTTTTAATGAAGATGCTACCCTTAATAGTTTTGGACTTCACTATAAAGGTCAAGACCGTTTTGAGTGTCGTAAAAACATTAAAAAAGAACTTCAAGAGCTTGGCGTACTTACAAAAACAGAAAACCATATTAATAAAGTAGGAACTTCTGAACGCACCAAGGCTGTTATTGAGCCAAGGTTATCAGACCAATGGTTCCTTAAAATGGAAGAACTTGTAAAACCTGCCATAAAAGCAGTTTTAGAAACAGGAGATGTAAAGTTATTCCCAAAAAAGTTTGAGAATACGTACCGCCACTGGATGGAAAACATACGGGATTGGAATATCTCTCGCCAGTTATGGTGGGGACAGCAAATACCTGCTTATTTTTATGGAGATGGAAAAGAAGATTTTGTAGTAGCTCAAAATATAGAAGAGGCGGTTACGCTTTCGCGAAAGCGTACTGGAAACAACTCCATTACTGCTGCAGACTTACGTCAAGATGAAGATGCTTTAGACACTTGGTTTTCTTCTTGGTTATGGCCTATGAGTGTGTTTGATGGAGTACGTAATCCAGACAATGAAGAGTTTAATTACTACTACCCTACCAATGACCTTGTAACAGGTCCAGATATTTTATTTTTCTGGGTTGCCCGTATGGTGATTGCAGGGTATGAATATACAGATAAACGTCCTTTTGAAAACGTATACCTCACAGGTTTAGTACGTGACAAACAGCGTCGCAAGATGTCTAAATCTTTAGGAAACTCTCCAGATGCCCTAAAACTAATAGAAGATTACGGAGCAGACGGCGTGCGTGTAGGATTACTATTAAGTAGTGCTGCAGGTAATGATCTTATGTTTGATGAAGACCTTTGTAACCAAGGAAAAGGGTTTATTAATAAAATATGGAACGCCTTTAGACTTATTAAAGGATGGGAAGTAAGCGATACTATTGAGCAGCCAGCCTCTAGTGCAAAAGGACTTGCTTGGTATGAAGCACGCTTTAACCAAACGCTTGTTGAAATAGAAGACCACTTCTCAAAATATCGTATAAGTGATGCTTTAATGGCCACTTATAAACTTATTTGGGATGACTTCTGTAGTTGGTTACTAGAAATTTCTAAACCTGCTTACCAACAGCCTATAGACAGAAAGACTTATAATGGCATTATAGAAGCTTTAGAAAATAACTTACGTATCCTCCACCCTTTTGCGCCATTTGCTACAGAAGAAATGTGGCAAACTATTGCAGAGCGCACACCTGAAGAAGCTTTAATAATTAACAAATGGCCTAAACAACAAGAGGTAGATTTAAAGATTATTTCAGATTTTGAATATGCTTCTCAGGTAGTATCTGGTATTAGGACTATACGCAAGAGCAAGAACATCGCATTTAAAGATGCTATAGAGTTACACGTACTAAGCAATGAAACCGTCTCTTCAGATTTTGACACTATTATTGCCAAGCTAGGTAACATAAGTGATATTGCTTTCGCGAAAGCACCTCTGGATGGAGCCCTTTCATTTAGAGTAAAGTCTAATGAATACTTTATCCCACTTGCGGGCGCAATAGATGTAGAGGCAGAAATCGTAAAGATTGAAGAAGAGCTAAAGTATACAAAAGGTTTCTTACAATCTGTTTCTAAAAAACTAAGTAACGAGCGTTTTGTAAACAACGCACCAGAAAAAGTAGTTGAGATAGAAAAACAAAAAATGGCAGATGCCGAAGCTAAGATTACCACCTTAGAAAAGCGGCTTGCAAGCTTAAGCTAAGGCTTATTTAAATAACACAATATGAAAAATGATGCCTAAATACGGGCATCATTTTTTATGTAACATCAGTTTGGCTAGTTCTATATAAGCTATTTTGGCCTCATCTACACTCAAGTGTTTTACTTGCAACATAGCATTCATTTTAAATGCATTCACAAGTTCATGTTCACCATCTTGAGATGAAAGTCGTTGTTCCTGTGTCGCCTGTTTGTAGAGCGCGTAAAACCTTAACAGCACATCTGGAGAAAACTCTTGATCTGCTTGACTCACTTCTTTAAAGATCTCTCCAAACTTAATATGAAGCTCTTGGCTTGTCATTATACACTAGCTATAATTGAAGATGCTCCTTTTACTTTCTCATTAAGAGCTACATCTACTTTAGTTCCTATAGGCAAATAGATATCTACACGTGATCCAAATTTTATAAAACCGCTTTCCCCACCTTGTTCTACTTTATCTTTTGTTTCTGCATAATTAACAATGCGCTTTGCTAATGCTCCCGCAATTTGCCTATGCATTACTTCTCCAAATTTTTCTGTTTTAACCACAACAGTAGTACGCTCATTCTCTTCACTTGCCTTAGGATGCCAAGCAACTAGGTATTTACCTGGATGATATTTACTATAGGTTACTTCGCCTGCTCCTGGGTATCTAGTAACGTGTACATTAAGAGGCGACATAAAAACAGATACTTGTAAGCGTTTATCTTTAAAATATTCTGGTTCAAAAACTTCTTCTATTACAACTACTTTCCCATCTACAGGAGAAACTATTTTTGAACTGTCATTAGGAGCTATCCTGTCTGGATTTCTAAAAAATTGAAGAATCAATAGTAACAGCACAACAACAAGAGCTACAATACCGTAAAAAATAGTTCTATTTGGCACATAAGTATCTGAGATTACTACTGCTCCTGCTGTAATCATTAATGTAATTGCTATAATTTTGTAACCTTCTCTATGAAACATAATCTAATAATTTTAGAAATAAAAAAATAAATGGACTCGCAAATAAGATACTATCTAATCTATCGTAAATACCTCCGTGCCCTGGCATTAATTGCCCACTGTCTTTAACTCCTGCTTGTCTTTTAATCTGTGATTGCACAAGATCTCCCAAAGTCCCAAAAACAGCTGTTATTATTGCTATAGTAATCCATACACTTAAAGATAAAAGTTCTGTAGACTGAAAAATAAAAAATGCTGCAACACAAGAAAAAACAAGACCTCCTACAAATCCCTCTATCGTCTTTTTAGGCGAAATGCGTTCTAGCAACTTATGCTTACCTATAGATTTTCCAACAATTAATGCAAAAGTATCATTAACCCATATTAAAGCAAAAATTCCTGCTATTAAATAAGATATATATTCTCCTTGGTAAGAAGGAAGTAAGATACTAAACACGACACCTCCTATCATATAAAAAATGATATGTATGTATTTCTTTAAGATATTGCTTTTATCCTCGGAGGGAATAAACAGATTTTTAATAAGACATAGGTTTACTCCTATCACTACACTTAAGAATAATAAGTGATATCCTTCATTCACATGATAAAAACAAAAGCAAGTTACTATAACTAGTAATAATACATATGGAAAATACGACCGTACCTCAACAAGTTTTAAAAACTCAAATAAACTAAGTACTCCAAAAATTAGAAATAGTACAAGAAAACTTATCTCATGCGAAAAGATAGCTAACAGCACGAGAGCTATATAGAGTAATCCAGAAAGACCTCTAACGATTATCTCTCGCATATTATAAGTCTTCTAGTAATAGTAAATAAAGATTTTTAGCAACACTACCGTACGTCAAGAAGTCTGTATCCCCTTCTTTTGCTTCTTGGAAGTGCTCTATTGTGGTAATATTACTAGGTATATTTCCTTTATTATTGTCATTAATAAGTTTTAAGCCTTCTCCTATCGTGTTAATTATCTGGCTTGTTGTAGCAAGAACTACAATGTTTTTTGGAACTTCTTGAAGTTTCATCTCTTTTAATTGTTTTGAACAAACAAAAAGAGAACCTTTATCTGCTACTAAATTCTCACAGGTAGTAAGAAAGAATGGAGCATTTATTTTTTTTCCAAAATTAAGGTTATATCCTTTAAAAAGGTTTTTGAGATTATCATCTAAACATAAGACATCACTCTCATACCAATTATTCTCCAATAAGATATTATCGAAATTAAGATGAACCTCATCCATGTTTATCCCATATAAAAACTTACCGCCTTTTGAAATAAAATTTTGAGTAAAGCGCTCGTCTAAAGGCACTTCTTGATCAGGCATATATTTGGAGTCTTCCTCTTCTTCTTTACTAGAAGACTGTTGATGGGATTCAGACTTTTGAAATAGTTTCCTAAAAAGACTCATATAGGGAGTTTACATCTTGTTAATCCAAGTTTTTCAAATATAAAAAAACTTGATTTAACCTTAGCCAAATCAAGTTATAATTAATTAACGAGTTATTATCAAAAAATAACTACGCTATAGCTTCAGGTTCTTCCTTTTTCCCAAAAGGTCTTTCTCCAAAAACTTCTACCAAATTATCTTTAAAAATAACCTCTTTATCCAATAGAAGTTCTGCTAGTTCTGTCAACTTATCTTTGTTCTCTTCTAATAAATCAAGTGCGCGTTGATACTGCTCTTCTATTATCTTAGATATTTCTTGATCAATAATTTCAGAAGTTTTTTCGCTATAAGGCTTACTAAAACTACTCTCTGACTGTCCTGTAGAGTCATAATAAGTAAGGTTTCCTACCTTGTCATTTAAACCATATACAGTCACCATCATTCTAGCTTGCTTAGTCACCTTCTCTAGATCACTCAATGCTCCTGTAGAGATTTTATTAAAAATCACTTTCTCTGCAGCTCTACCCCCTAAGGCTGCACACATTTCATCTAGCATTTGCTCTGGTCGTACAATAAGTCGCTCTTCTGGTAAATACCAAGCAGCTCCTAAAGATTGTCCTCTTGGTACAATTGTAACTTTTACTAAAGGCGCAGCATGTTCCAGCATCCAACTCACAGTAGCATGTCCAGCTTCATGAAAAGCAATAGCACGTTTTTCTTCTGTTGTTATGATTTTATTTTTCTTTTCAAGACCTCCTACTATTCTATCTACAGCATCTAAAAAATCTTGTTTTCCTACTACTTTATTTCCTTTACGAGCTGCTATAAGAGCTGCTTCATTACACATATTTGCTATATCTGCTCCAGAAAAACCAGGTGTTTGCTTCGCAAGAAAATCTACATCTAATTCATTCTCTATCTTCTTAAGAGGGCGAAGGTGTACTTCAAAAATTTCTTTACGCTCTCTTACATCTGGCAAGACTACATATATCTGTCTATCAAAACGACCAGCCCTCATTAATGCCTTATCTAATACATCTGCTCTGTTTGTTGCAGCAAGTACAATAACGTTAGTATTCGTTCCAAAACCATCCATTTCTGTAAGAAGCTGGTTAAGCGTATTTTCTCTTTCATCATTAGATCCAGAGAAGTTATTTTTACCTCTCGCTCTTCCTATAGCATCTATCTCATCTATAAAAATAATAGCTGGAGATTTTTCTTTTGCTTGTTTAAACAAATCCCTTACCCTAGAAGCTCCCACTCCTACAAACATTTCTACAAAGTCAGAACCTGACAATGAAAAGAAAGGCACTTTAGCTTCTCCCGCTACTGCTTTCGCTAAAAGCGTTTTACCTGTACCTGGCTGCCCTACAAGTAAAGCTCCCTTAGGTATCTTACCTCCTAAATCTGTGTACTTTTCTGGGTTTTTTAAGAAGTCTACAATCTCTTGAATTTCTTCCTTTGCTCCTTCTAAACCTGCTACATCTTTAAATGATGTTTTAATATCTGTTTTTTCATCAAATAGTTTTGCTTTAGATTTTCCTATATTAAAAATCTGACCTCCAGGACCACCTCCGCCTCCAGAAGACATACGACGCATAATAAATATCCATATCCCAATAATCAAGATAAATGGCAGGAATTGAAGAATAACATCTTGAAAGAAGTTTGCTTCTGTATTCCAACTTACTGTTGTTTTTAGATTCTTATCTGATATTGCTGCTTTAAGGTCGTTTTCAAAATTTTGTAAATCTCCAAACTCAAATTTATAATCTGGAGCTTCTGAAGAAGGTGTTAAGAAAGAGGTTCCTTTCCCTTTCTTATGTTCTTCTTTAGTCTCAGCTTCTTCTGTTAAATATACTTTAGCAATACGCCTATTTACAATTTCAACAGTTTTTACATCTCCATTCTGTAGATATTTTTCAAAATCATTGGGTGATGTTTTCTTAAGATCGTTTAATCCGCTTCCACCGCTAAATAAACTTATACTTAAAAACAATACAGCTATCAGACCATATATCCAATAGTTGCTGAATTTAGGCTTATTATTTTGTGGTGGTGTATTTTTCTTTTCTTTTGACATTTAATTTCTTTTAAAAACTAGGCTATTGTTGTAATCTTTGCATCTCCCCAAAGGCTTTCTATATCGTAGTAATCTCTTATCTGTTTTTGAAAAACATGTACTACTACATTTATATAATCCATTAAAACCCATTCTTGATTCTCCATACCCTCTACATGCCAAGGTTTTTCTTGTAGCGCTTTGCTCACTACTTTTTGAACGGAGTTTACGATTGCGGCAACTTGAGTATTAGACGTTCCATTGCAAATAATAAAATAGTCACAAACCGTATTCTCAATATCTCGCAGGTCAAGTATACTTATTTCCTGTCCCTTTACCTCTTCTACACCCTCAATAATTTTAGTTATTAATAGATCTGTACTTTTTTCTTTTTTTGCCATTAAATCCTTTTATTTACACAAAGTTATTACAAATTTACGGTAATACACTTTCTTAACATAAGTTTAAATTAAGTCTACTTTGGATTTACAAATTGACAAACTTCATACCATTGACTCTACAAACGATTATATAAAGTCAATAATCAAAGAAAAAAACCTAGAAAAAGACAAAGTAGTCTGGGCCCTAGAGCAAACTAATGGCAAAGGGCAAATGGGCACCTCGTGGTCATCTAACAAGGGAGAAAACCTCACTTTTAGCGTTTTTAGAAAAGTCAAAAACTTACATATAGACGAACAATTTTATGTTGTGATGGCAGCTTCTTTGGCCGTGAAAAATGTTTTAGGAAAACTATTGATTAAAAAAGTGCGTGTCAAATGGCCTAACGACATATTGTCAGACAAGAAAAAAATATGTGGTATTCTTATCGAAAGTGTCATTAAAAAAGGAAAATTAGACGCCATGGTTATTGGTGTTGGCCTTAACGTTAACCAAATGGAATGGGACAATCTAAAAAGAGTCACCTCTATTAAAAATGAAATAGGCATTCATTTCTACTTAGAAGAAGTTCTTACAATGCTATTACAGCAGTTTCATCACTACGTAGATTTATTAGTAAACAAAGAATTTGAAGTCATAAAAACCGATTATGAGAAGTTCTTATTTAGAAATAAAAAACCTTCTACTTTTAAAAGAAAAGACAATTCTTTATTTACTGGAATCATACAAGGAGTAACTAAATCTGGAAAGCTTATCCTTCTTGAAGAAGATGAAATTATTAATGAATATGATTTGAAAGAAATACAGCTCCTTTTTTAAGAATTCCTTATCCTTTTTTAATTACTTCTTGTTGTATCTTTGTAATAACATAGTTAAACATTATGAGCGAAGTTATCACACCCCCTGCAAGAACCCCAAAACCTAAATGGCTTAGGGTAAAATTACCTACTGGAAAAAAATACACTGAATTACGCGGACTTGTAGATAAGTACGACCTGCATACTATTTGCACCTCTGGTAGCTGTCCTAATATGGGAGAGTGTTGGAGTGAAGGAACTGCTACCTTTATGATTTTAGGTAATATCTGTACACGATCTTGTGGATTTTGTGGTGTAAAGACAGGAAGGCCAGAAACTGTAGATTGGGAAGAGCCAGAAAAAGTAGCTCGTTCTATCAAGATAATGGGGATTAAACATGCCGTTATCACTTCTGTAGATAGAGATGACCTAAAAGATATGGGAACCATTATATGGGGAGAGACCGTAAAAGCAATTAGGAGAATGAACCCAGAGACGACGCTAGAAACTCTTATTCCTGATTTTCAAGGGAGAGAAGATTTTTTAGACCGTATTGTAGATGTTAATCCAGAAGTTGTTTCTCATAATATGGAAACGGTAAAACGTCTTACTAGAGAAGTTCGTATTCAAGCAAAATATGAGCGTAGCCTTGGTGTTTTAAAATACCTTAAGGAACAAGGTATTCAACGCACAAAAACGGGTATTATGTTAGGCTTAGGAGAAACAGAAAGCGAAGTAATACAAACGCTAGAGGATCTTAGAGAAGCTAAGTTAGATATTGTAACTATAGGACAGTATTTACAGCCTTCCAAAAGACATTTACCTGTAAAACAATTCATTACTCCAGATCAATTTAAAAAATACGAAACTATAGGCTTAGAAATGGGCTTTAGACATGTAGAGAGTGGTGCATTAGTAAGATCTTCTTACAAAGCACAAAAACACCTTTTATAAAGTTCTTTATGGATACTATTAAAGTTGCCATAAATGGGTTTGGAAGAATAGGACGCACCTTTTTTAGGCATGCCTTTAAGCATCCTAATATTGAGATTGTTGCTATTAACGACCTAGCAGATGCTGCGACCTTAAGTCACCTCTTAAAGTATGATAGCATACACGGTATTTTTTCTGAAGACGTTCTCTTTCGCGAAAGCGAAACTCATAATTACATAGTCGTAAATGACATAAAGACTCCCATTTATAACTCACCAACTATTGAAGAAATTCCTTGGTCAGAGGTTTCTCCAGACATAGTTATAGAAAGTACAGGTAAGTTTAAAACTAAAGATATACTCTCTAAGCATTTAGATAGCGGTGCTCAAAAAGTAATCTTAGCGGTTCCTCCAATAGACAATGATATTAAAATGGTCGTATTGGGAGTTAATGATTCTATTTTAGATGGATCTGAACGTATTATATCTAATGCTTCTTGCACCACTAATAACGCAGCACCTTTACTCAAAATTATAGATGAAATCTGCGCTATTGAGCAGGCTTATATCACAACAGTACACTCATATACTACAGATCAAAGCTTACATGACCAACCGCATCGCGACTTACGAAGAGCACGTGCCGCTGGCCAAAGTATAGTCCCTACAACCACGGGAGCAGCAAAAGCCCTAACTAAAATTTTCCCTCATCTAGGAGATGTTATTGGAGGTTGTGGTATTAGAGTACCCGTAGCAAATGGTTCTCTTACTGATATTACTTTAAATGTAAAAAAAGAAATTACCGCAGAACATCTTAATGAGCTTATAAAACAAGCTTGTGAAAAAGAATATAAAGGCATTGTAGCGTAT
>CAZJRA010000026.1:0-7303 GCA_964548335.1 uncultured Flavobacteriaceae bacterium
AGATAGACCTCGTGCAATTGCTTTACGCATTTGCGAGTCTTCTTTTTCTTCGAAGCTTTCTTCTCCTGTAGCAACAAATTGTGCTATTCCTGCACTTGCTGCACCTGTTCCAGGCACAAAGTTTTCTACGTCGCTTTTTACAATACGTCCATTTTCTCCAGAACCTTGTACTTGCGTAAGATTAATTCCTTTTTCTTCAGCAATTTTCTTAGCTAAAGGCGAAACAAAGATACGCCCACCTGATGATGAGTTCGTAGTTGGTTTTGGGCTTGGTGCTTTAGGCGCTGCTTTTGTTACTGCAGCAGCTTTATGCATTTCCTTTTTAGCAGCAACAGGCTCTTCTTTCTTAGGTGTTTCTGCTTTAGGAGTGCTTGCTCCGGATTTAAAGTTAGATACTACTCCAGAAACATCTGTTCCTGCAGGGCCTAGTACTGCTAATAAGGCATCTACTTTTGCCGTAGCTCCTTCTTCTAATCCTATGTGTAATAATGTTCCTTCATTAAAAGACTCAAACTCCATTGTAGCCTTGTCTGTCTCTATCTCTGCAAGGATATCACCTTCTTCTACAGCTTCTCCTACTTTTTTTAACCAAGTAGCAACTGTTCCCTCTTCCATCGTATCACTAAGGCGTGGCATCGTAACTACGATTACTCCTTCTGGAAGTGGTGCTACCTCAGTGGCAGCAGGTGCAGCTACAGTTTCTTCTGATACAGTAGATTCTTCTTTTGCTTCAGCTTGTTCTGTAGATGGAGAAGCGGTGCTTCCCCCTCCTTTTAATAATTCTGAAATATCTTCACCTTCTTCACCTATAATAGCGAGAAGTGTGTCAACAGGAGCTGTTTTTCCTTCTTCAATTCCGATGTGTAAAAGCACACCTTCATTAAAAGATTCAAACTCCATGGTTGCTTTATCTGTTTCAATTTCGGCAAGGATATCACCTTCTTCTATTTTGTCGCCTACTTTTTTTAACCAAGTAGCAACCGTTCCTTCTTCCATCGTGTCACTAAGACGCGGCATATTTATTACTTCTGCCATAGCTTATAGTTTATGGGATAAAAATGGATAATCATCTTGATCGTATACAACATCATACATTACGTTCTTATCCGGCCATGGACTGTCTTCTGCAAATTGCTCACATTCTTTTACGCGTTCTTTTACACGCTTATCCATTACCTTAATCTCCTCTTCGGTAGCATACCCTTTTTCTAGTAAGATATCTTTTACTTGTGTAATAGGGTCAATTTTTTGATACTCTGCTATTTCGTCTTTCGTTCTATAGTGTTGTGCATCAGACATAGAGTGTCCTCTGTAGCGATATGTTTTTAATTCTAAGAATGTTGGTCCATCACCACGACGCGCTCTTTCGATAGCCTCGTCCATAGCTTCTGCTACTTTAATAGGATTCATTGCGTCCACCGGTCCACAAGGCATTTCATACCCTAAACCTAGTTTCCATATATCTGTATGATTCGCTGTACGCTCTACAGAAGTTCCCATAGCATATCCATTGTTTTCAACACAGAAAACTACTGGTAACTTCCAGTTCATTGCCATATTGAAAGTCTCATGAAGTGAACCTTGTCTTGCTGCTCCATCTCCAAAATAGCAAAGTGTTACCGCTCCTGTTTTATTGTACTTATCTCCAAAAGCCATTCCAGCTCCTAAAGGTATCTGTCCTCCTACAATTCCATGACCTCCGTAAAACCCTTTCTCTCTAGAGAAAATGTGCATAGAACCTCCTAGTCCTTGAGAAGTTCCAGTCCCTTTTCCATAAAGTTCTGCCATTACACGTTTAGGATCTACGCCCATTCCAATAGGCTGTACGTGGTTACGGTATGCCGTAATCATCTTATCTTTACTTAAATCCATTGCATGCAATGAACCAGCAAGAATTGCTTCTTGACCATTATATAAGTGTAAGAATCCTCGTACTTTTTGCTGTATATATACTTGCGCTAACTTGTCTTCAAACTTGCGCCAGAAGAGCATTTCTTCGTACCAATTAAGGTAAGTTTCTTTAGTGATTTCCTTCATCTAAATAGCATATTATAGGCGCCCAACTTTAGGCGAATAACAAAAATAACACTTTAAAGCTAATAACCTAAAACTGTTTCTAATAAAAATTGAAAAAAAGGATGGTAAAAAAGATTTTTGGGTAGTGATATTTTCTTCTAAATCAATATAAATTAAATTGTTGCGTTAGAAAAATTAAAGCGCACCAAACCATCTTCATCAATTTTAGTAAGTTCTACAGTATGAAGTGTGTTTACTAATGCGGGGTTCCAAGGAGATTTTACTTTCACATAGTTTTCCGTAAATCCGTGGATGTATCCTTCTTTATTTTCTCCTTCAAAAAGAACGGTTCTTGATGAGCCTAACTGAGATTCATAGAAAGCTCTTCGTTTTTTCGCCGAAAGGCCACGTAACATTTTACTTCGTTTGCTACGTATTTTCTTAGGGACTGCATTTTCCATAACAGCAGCTTCTGTATTGTCTCTTTCTGAATATGTAAATACGTGCAAATAAGAAATGTCTAACTCGTTTAAGAACGTATAAGTTTCAAGAAAATCATCATCTGTTTCTCCAGGGAAACCAACAATTACGTCTACACCTACGCAAGCTTGAGGCATTAACTCTTTAATTTTTGCTACCCTATCTACATATAGCTCTCGTTGGTAACGACGCTTCATAAGACCTAAAATCTTGTTGCTGCCACTTTGTAAAGGGATATGGAAATGCGGTACAAAAGCACGAGATTTTGAAACTAACTTTATGGTTTCATTTTTGAGAAGGTTAGGTTCAATAGAGGATATACGAAGTCTCTCTATACCTTCTACTTTATCTAGTTGAGTTACTAAATCTAAAAAAGTGTGTTCGTGTTTTTTATTGCCAAACTCTCCCTTGCCGTAGTCTCCTATATTAACACCTGTCAATACAATTTCTTTAATGTTTTGAGAAGCAATTTCGACGGCATTTTTTATGACATTAACCATCGTATCACTGCGTGAAATTCCTCTTGCTAGAGGGATGGTGCAGTAAGTACATTTATAATCACAACCGTCTTGTACTTTTAAAAAAGCTCTCGTTCTATCTCCTATGGCATAAGACCCAACATAAAAATCGGCATCTTGTATTTCGCACGAATGTACTTCTCCAAAATCGTTTTTAGAAAGATCATTAAGGTAGTCTGTAATTTTAAATTTTTCGGTAGCTCCTAGAACAAGATCAACCCCATCTACCGCAGCTAATTCTTCTGGTTTTAATTGGGCATAACAACCTATAGCCGTTACAAAAGCTTCTGGGTTTACTTTTTGAGCTTGTTTTACAATGGTTTTAAATCGTTTATCTGCATTTTCTGTAACACTACAGGTATTTATGACATAGATATCTGCATTCTCAGAAAAATCTACACGGTCAAACCCCTCTGCTTGAAACCCTCTAGCAATGGTAGAAGTTTCAGAGAAGTTTAATTTACATCCAAGGGTGTAGAAAGCTACTTTCTTTTTAGAACTCACAGATTATTGTCTTTTTAAGCTTTTGCAAAATTACGGCTTTTGTCTGGGAGTGGGAAGTAAGTAAGTTAATGTTAAAGAGAGAAGATGGAAGGCTTGGTAAATCTTGTAAATAAAAAATCACCCTTTCTAAACTAGAAAGGGTGATTTTTATGTAGTTGTAAGAGTTGTACTACTTAGTAATTACAACTTTCTGTACGCTTGATTGACCTGATTGTTGGTCTGTGATTTCAAGTAAATAAATTCCTGACGCTACATCACTAACTGAAATACGATTAGCGTTTACAGCATTTCTCACTAGTTTACCATCTAAGTTGTAAAGTGATGATGAGAAATCATTTAATTGACCTGTAGCTTCAATGTTTATAACATTAATTGCTGGATTTGGGTAAATATTTACAATTGCATTTTCTGTAACTCCTTCAACTGATAAAATAGGAGATAAGAAATCTGCCATTACTGCTGCATATCTTCTTCCAAATTCTCTCACAGACTCTGCATTAAAGTGCGTTAGGTCTGCGTCTGGATCTGTTGATGTAAGAGGGTCAATAGTACTAAGCCCTTCTGATGATACCCAATCAACATCCTCAACTTCAAATTCTGATGCTGGGTCACTTACCATTGTTAAAGCCTCGTTAAACGCTTCAAATCTAAACTGATCTGGAGCTAATTGACCTACGATAAAAGGAATATCATCGTTGCCTAGCTCTTCTCTAAACTCCATAACGATGTTGCCAAGGCTAGAAAAATAAGAATTTGTAAAAGTTCCATCATCACTATCTACATTACCTTCTCCTTGGTGCCATAAAATACCTTCTAAAGTACAACCACACTCTTCTTGAGCTGCTCGAACTCTAGCAAGTGCTTCATTAAAATGTCCAGCATCATTGTCTCTACGCCATTGTGCTACTCTTGTTCCTCCGCGTGCATTAACTACAAGGTTTATTTGTCCTCCAACAAGATTGTTTATCTCTTTACCAAATTCAAGACCTAAATTTACACCTTGAGTTTGATTATTTTGAACGGTAGAAAATTGATTTAATGGCTGAGTTGCTTCTACAAACGTTTCGTTGTCATCAAATAGAAGTACATCTGGTGAAGGTAAATCTAATCCGTTAGGATCAAAATTATCATCTCTTCCTGATGCATTTGATTGTCCTATTATTAGGAATAAACGTTGTCCATCAGAGTTCTGAGCTTGTGATGTCATTGTAGATGTAATGATTAACAGTACAAATGCTACTAATTGGTATTTTATTTTCATAATGTATAAATTGATTTATATTTTATAATGAGGTATAAATGTAGCAATATTATATACAATGTAAAAATATTTTTTGTCAAGCTAAACGTGATTGCTTACAATTCTACAGGTATACTTGTAGGTTAAACCCATCTTAATTACTCTAAATAAGGAAGGGTTTTATGTTATGTCTTTTGGTTGTCTATTTCTGATTTTTTGACTTGATAATAAATAAGCATGAAATCTAAGTTGATTAAAATGCGGGGGAAATTTAGGGAATTACTTAAACAAGGTTTGACACCTAAACAATTAGCCTTAAGTATCGAGATTTCGACTTTGGTTTCTATATTTCCAATGTTTGGAATATCTACAATTGCTTTGGCCTGTATTGATATCCCTTTAAGCTCAATTTACCTATTATGGTTGCCTTTAGTTATATTGCAGGTCCTTTTAGTTTTAAGAGTAAAAAGTAATCTTTTGTATATCTAGTCCATTGTGTATTTTACGACAGCGTTACAAATAAACCTTCGTCTGTTTTAGAGACCGTAGCGGCGTTTATTTTTGTAAGCCCTTTAATACCTTTATCCCAAGCTTTATTACTTAATCCTGCTGCCGCTTTGAGCGAACTCAATTCTTGCGGACTTTCTTTGCTAAGCAAGGCGTAAATTATTTTTTCGTTTTCATTAAGCTCTAAAGCTTTCTTTTCTGGTTTCATCTGTGGAAAGAAAAGCACTTCCTGTATAGACTGGTTATTTGTCAAAAACATAATAAGGCGATCCATCCCAATACCCATTCCCGAAGTAGGAGGCATTCCATACTCTAGAGAGCGTAAGAAATCATAATCTATACTTGCTGTTGCCTCATCATCTCCACGTTTTGCAAGCTCTAATTGAGCTTCAAAGCGCTCTCGCTGGTCTATAGGGTCGTTTAGCTCTGAATATGCATTTGCGATTTCTTTACCACATACCATTAACTCAAAACGTTCTGTAAGCTCTGGATTGTCACGGTGTTCTTTACATAAAGGAGACATCTCTTTTGGGTAGTCTGTAATAAACGTAGGCTGTATGTAATTACCTTCACACTTTTCGCCAAAAATCTCATCTATGAGCTTTCCTTTACCCATAGTGTTATCTACTTCTATACCCATCTCTTTACAAGCATTACGTAGCTCTTCTTCGCTTTTATCCGTAATATCAAAGCCTGTAAACTCCTTGATACTATCTGCCATTGTAATTCTCTTGTAAGGAGCTTTAAAGTTTACCTTATGCTCTCCAAAAGTAGCTTGCGTAGTGCCATTTACTGCCATTGCACAGTGCTCTAGCAATCGCTCACAAAAATCCATCATCCAATTGTAGTCTTTATAGGCTACATAAATTTCCATTGCGGTAAACTCTGGATTATGAGTACGGTCCATTCCTTCATTTCTAAAGTTCTTAGAGAACTCGTACACGCCTTCAAAACCACCTACAATTAATCGTTTTAGATACAACTCATTTGCGATACGCATATACAATGGGATATCTAAAGAGTTGTGATGCGTTACAAAAGGGCGTGCTGCAGCACCTCCTGCAATAGGTTGCAAAACAGGGGTCTCTACTTCAAAATAACCTGAATCGTTAAAGAAGCCACGCATTGCATTAAAAAGCTTGGTGCGCTTAACAAAAACTTCTTTTACGTGAGGGTTTACTGCGAGGTCTGCATATCGCTGGCGGTAACGCATTTCTGGGTCGTTAAACTCATCGTACGTATTTCCTTCTACATCTGTCTTAGGAAGTGGTAAGGGTTTTAATGCTTTACTTAAGAGAGTAAAAGCCTTTATCATTACTGTTTTTTCCCCCACTTTAGTGGTAAATAACTCGCCTTCTATACCTATAAAATCTCCTATATCTAGCAGTTTTTTATAGACTTCGTTGTACATAGATTTATCTTCTCCTGTACAGATTTCATCACGGTTAAAATACACTTGCATTCTACCTTCACCATCTTGTATTTCTGCAAAAGAAGCATTTCCTTGTATGCGGCGTGACATAAGACGACCGGCCATTACGACTTTCTCACCTTCGGTGTAGTTTTCTTTCGCTTTCGCGGAAGCGTGCGTAACCTTAAACTCTGCAGCGGGATAAGGATTAATTCCTATTTCGCGTAAGCGAGATAATTTATCTCTTCGTACCTGTTCTTGTTCTGAGAGTGCCATAGTCTTATTTTAAGCGTGCAAAGATAGGGAAGCCCCTTGAGGAAATCAATGCTTGTAACAATATCTCTGTTTTTTAGTCTAACAATATGTAATTATTACAAGTTACACTGTGTGTAAGCAGTGTTAAAACCTATATTTTATGAGTATTTGGAGGGTCTTATTGGCCATATTTTTTCCGCCGCTTTCTGTTCTCGGAAAAGGGTGCGGGTCTATCGCTATCGTTTTTTTATTGTGGCTTTGCGGTTGGGTGCCTGGCGTGATAGCGGCATTAGTGATTTTAAATAATCCTAAGCGATAGTAGTATAAATGCAAAAACGGTTAGCCCGAGTAGGACTAACCGTAGTTTTGTGT
>CAZJRA010000026.1:7313-10326 GCA_964548335.1 uncultured Flavobacteriaceae bacterium
GCTATACCCTGTATTAAGCGAACTTTTGGAAAGGCTCGTCTACAGGTGTATTTGCAATATGGTTTGTGTAATTACTCATTGTTTTTTGAGCAATTCCTAAAATTACGTCTAGGACGTGACGCTGCTCGTAACCTGCAGCATAAAATGCGTTTAGGCTTTCGTCAGATAAACGACCACGGTCACGTATTAACGATAAGGTTGTATCCTGTAGGGTTTGTAATTTTTCTGTAGGCATTGCACTTCCTGTTGCTAGTGCTTGTATTAATCCCTCGTCTATATTCATCATGTGAGCAACAGCAGTATGTGCAGGTACGCAATAATGACAATCATTTTCTTTATTTATAGTTTGCCATACAACAGTTTGCTCTTCTCCGTTTAAAGATGAACTAGCAAATAAGCCGTGTAGCATTTTATAAGCTTCTAAAGCGTTAGGAGAAGAAGCAAAAACACCGTGTAAGTTGGGAAGCATCCCAAAGCTTTTTACAGATTCTTCTAATGATGCTTTGCTGCCTTCTGGGGCAGAATCGATAGTATGTACTTTTAATGTACTCATAATAGTGTGTTTTTAAATGTCTTTCTAAGGAGTCGTAAAAAAGGGAACTACTTACAGCTAATGCGACCTAAAATAGGTTTCAATCCTTTTTAACATCTAAGGCAATATGTATACTAGTGGTGCTGTGCTAGCTTTTGTATCTTTGCATAGTGAATAAGAAGATAGCTATACAGGACTTAGGATATAAAGACTATAAGGAGACTTGGGAGTACCAAGAGCAACTCTTTAAAGAGATTCTTGATATAAAAATTAAGAACAGAAGAGAAGATGCGGGTCTGGAAACGCCTAATCATTTTTTGTATGTAGAGCATCCTCACGTTTTTACCTTGGGTAAAAGTGGGGATTTAAGTAATTTGCTTGTAAGCGAAAAAGAGCTAGCTCAAAAAAATGCTACGTTTTATAAGATTAATCGAGGAGGTGATATTACTTATCACGGACCCGGGCAGATTGTAGGCTACCCTATTTTAGACCTCGAAAACTTTTTTACAGACATACATAAATACCTACGTCTTCTGGAAGAAATGGTTATCCTTACGCTAGCAGAGTACGGTCTTACTGCCGAACGTTCTCCGGGAGAAACGGGAGTTTGGTTTGATGTAGGAACACCTTTTGCGCGTAAAATATGTGCAATGGGAGTGCGTGCGAGTCGTTGGGTAACGATGCACGGTTTTGCGCTTAATGTAAATGCAGACCTAGGTTATTTTGACCTTATGATTCCCTGCGGAATTAAAGATAAAGCAGTAACCTCTCTTAATGTAGAGTTAGGGAAAGCAACAGTAGATGAAGCCGAAGTAAAAGCAAAACTTCTCAAGCATTTTACCACTCTTTTTGAAGCGACGTTTGTAGAATAAGCTGTCTTAATTTATCCTATATATCAAGACTGTTTTATCATCACCTTGTGTGACTAACCCTAAGTTTTGGTGACGTTTTAAATGACCTATAGACCCTGCCGAAAATCCATACACAGGGAAATTTTCTAGAGCTTTTGCATTACTGTCAAAGACGTATACTTTATTAGACTCTGTATTAGTACACGATATATAATTCTTTCCTTTTACAGTGTTTATGGTAGGAGTCGTATACGACCCATAAGGGAGCGTAACTTTTTCTGTATTTATATGTAATATATTTTCTCGTATGCAAGTATGCGTTTTGCCCTTAACGACTACCTCAGACCCTTTGCCATAGTCTGTAGGAATAGTGCTTACTTTACCCGAAGCACCGATAGTTATCTTCTGACCATTTATATCATACGTAGCAAAACCGGTTCCGCTTTTTGCGATTTTTGAAGCTCCTATAGGTATAGAGTCTGTTACTTTTATTCTAGATTTTCCAATGCGATTTAAGATATTAACGTTTCCATTTTTTTCGGGAATAACAATATAGTCTTTGTCGCCTATTCTTATATGTTGTGGAGGTAAAGTAATTTCGTCATTAGCTTTTGTGAACGTAAAACCTGTAACCTTTTTTGCATTTTTATCATACATCGTTACCTTATCTTTTTGAGTAATGATAAAACGATAGTTTCTGTTTTTTTCATAATCAAAAACGGCGATTGCCTGTGTGATTTCTTCTTGAAATTTTATAGGGAAGGGTTTTACTTCCTTACCGTTACGGTCTAGGATGTAAAAAGTGCTCTGAGTGGTAAAGGCAAGTTGTAATCTGCCGTTTCTATATAAGTCTACTTGTTGTACCTCTCCCACAATAGGGCTGTCTAGTTCTTTTTTCCATAGGATATCTCCATTATTGTTTAATAGGTAGAGTTGGTTTGCTTGGTCTTGGAGTATTACATCCATTCCTTTTGTACGATGGTTTTTAACCAACTTAGGAGACATCATAATAGCCTCATCTAGTTTTGTACTTGCAATCTGAGTGACTGTCCCGTCTTGAAGTATTTTTTTGCTCTTATTAATGACCGCTTGTAAATGCATAAATCCTTGGTCTTGCACTAACTGTAAAGCGGCATAAGGGTAGCTCTCTGATGAGGTTGTTTTCATCTTTTCTGCTTCCTTATTTGTGGCAAATTGTTTAAAAGGAATTTTGCTTGTATAGGTAATCATTAATACACTAGAAGACTTAGTGAGCTGCGAAGCAGTGCTCTGAAATGTCTTGCTTTCCGCCATCGTTGCTTTATTTTGATAATTAGCAACAATTGTCTCTAGAGAGTTTTGGTCTGGCGCAAAGAGATAAAAATTATCTAAAACGCAATAGTAATTTACTTTAGGGAGAGGGAGTATGGCTGCGTATGCTTTCGCGAAAGCGCTTTTAAAACCATCCTCTTCTAATTTATAAAAAGCAACCTGTCTGAAATTACTCGCTTGTTCTTGCTCACTAGATAGTGCTAATTTAGAAAGCTCTGTGTCTATCGAACTTGCGATAATTACTCGCTGCCCCTCTTCTAGGGTAATTAAGCCAATTTCATTAAAGCTTGAAAGGAGCTCTTCTTTAGAGACAATAAAC
>CAZJRA010000027.1:0-10046 GCA_964548335.1 uncultured Flavobacteriaceae bacterium
GTAGAATCCATAGAGATTGTACGTACTGTACTCTCTCCAATATGCGATTGTACTTCAAGAACAAGCTTTGTCCCATCTGAATTAGTAACTTCTAGTGAATCATAAATTTTCGGTAATTCGACTCCATTTGTAAACGCAACGTCTACTACTGGGCCAATAATTTGAGCAACTTTACCTGTACCTTTTGACATTAGTATCTTTTTAATGTTTAATGATTTAATTCGATAACTATCGAAAGTAAAAAACGTTCCGTTTTTCACGGTGCAAAGATATGCTTTTCTTCGAGATTGAAAAAAGGAAAATACAGGTAAAAAATGCAGTTTTTTATGCTTTCGCGAAAGCGGTATCACAAAAATTAAAATCTCGAATCATTTACAAACCATAAAGACACTCATAATACACAGCCTAAAATAGTTGCAAACAAACACCAGACTGAGCATTAAATAATCTAGTTCATTTTGTTAAAATTAATATTAGAGTAACTTTACCCTGAATTTTATATTCAGATTTATGGACAAACTAATCGACCAACTTTCCTTAAGTTTTGAGGACTCAATTTCTCCCCTTAATTTTATAGCCTATATACTACTTTGCGCTATTTTGCTGTATCTCCTTTCACGAGTTTACGAGCATTACGGGCAGTCTATATCTAATAGATCACAACTAGCCAAAGTCTTAATGATCGTAGGACTTACTACTTTTATTATTATCTCTATTGTAAAATCTTCTCTCGCACTATCACTAGGTCTTGTAGGAGCTCTGTCTATTGTGCGTTTTAGGACAGCTATTAAGGAACCAGAAGAGCTTGGCTACTTTTTTATGGCCATAGCCATGGGACTTGGGATGGGGGCAAATCAGTTACTGCCCACTGTAATTGGATTTATCATTCTTATGGGTATCGTAATACTGCAACATAAAGGTAGTACCTACACGGTAACCCAAAACTTACTTATCAACCTTGAGTGCGAACCGCAACAAAAGACGGCCGTTATTAAAAAAATTAGTGACATCGTAAATGCAACTGCAAACCAACTGGAGGTAAAGAGGATAAAACACCAAGACACTGTCGTGTCAATTAACTTTATGCTTAAGGTGGATTCTTTAGAGGATTTAAATAAGATTAACGAGCAATTAATTGAATTCGATTCAAAAATACAAGTAACTTTTATAGATAATACACTTTAAAAAGTATTCATGAAAATTAAAAATAATACCCCTGTAAAAGTAAACCCCTTTACGGTCGTAGCTATTATAGGGGTATTATGTTTGAGTTTTTTTGTTCTAACAAACAATAACACAAAAAATGAAAAGTCTAAAACGACCTCTTTAAACAATGACCTAGAAAACCCAACGATATTAAAAGGAATCACATACGTAGAGTTATTTGAAACTACCGATCATGAATTATATAGTGATGCTACACTAAATATTTATATAGCAAATGCGACAAAAACTCCTAAGCTCATTTATAAATACAAGAAGAAACCAGAAGGGCGAGAGCTATCTGACAACTTCTTTATACATGTATATGTAAAAGACAGTACAAAACTAAAAGGAAAAGCAACATTTGCTAATGTAGATTTTAAACAAACTCCTGAAATTATTAAAACCGAAGGAGTGATCTATTATGTTTTTCAAAAAGACTTAGTAAGCAGTAGTTATAATGAAAGTTATATTCCTATTGAAAATATAGCCTATATAAATACGGGGCGTTTTCAACCCAAGGTAGGCAGATCTTTAGACATTAGAAAACTAACCGTAGAAGATATTCCAGAAGATCAACTACAAAACAAATTAGATAAAATAAATTTTACTATTAATCAGGAAGCCTTTAACAAAATCAAAGCAAAGAGAGATGATGCTTTAAGCAAAGGAATTCTAATATCTGAAGATGATGATATCGTAAATGGACGTATTTCTTTAAATGACAAAGAATATCAAAAAGTAGAACTACGCCTTAAAGGGGATTGGACAGATCATTTAAAACATGAAAACAAATGGTCTTATCGCTTTATTATGAAAGGTGAAAATACTTTTAATGGCATGCGTAAATTTTCTGTACAACATCCTGTAGTGCGAAACTATTTATGGGAATGGTTATTTAACAAAGCTGTAAAGGACAATGATCTTATAGGATTACGATATAGCTTTGCAAATGTAAATCTTACTGTAAGAGGCATCACAAACAAAGAGATCCCTATGGGAATTATGGCCATAGAGGAGTCTTTTGACAAAATCCTTATAGAGAACAATAAAAAGAGAGAAGGTATTATTGTTGGTTTTGACGAGTCTCTATTGTGGAAGGATAGAGAAAAACAACGCATTCTTAATTTAGAACCCAACTCCTTATCTAGAGATCTTCATAGCTTACGTAATGCACAAATCAAATTATTTAATGAAAACAAAGTATTATCCGACCCTAAGCTCTCAAAGCAGTTTGATACTGCAAAAGACTTGTTGGATGGGTTACGACAAGGGAAATATAAAACATCAGAGGTTTTTGATGTAGATAAACTCGCTACGTTCATAGCCCTCACCAATCTCTTTGGAGGATATCATGGCTTAATCTGGCATAATTTGCGTATTTATTACAACCCTATTACTAATAAATTAGAACCCATTTCTTTTGATTCAAATAGTGGTACTCGCCTATCCAAAATTCTTGAGTATCCTATGTCTAAAAATGATACCATTCTCCAAGAAAAAGTGCTTGAAAAACTCAAATTGGTGAGTGATTCTAATTTTATTAATGACCTGATAGTTCGTCATAATACAGAACTTCAATCGCTATCATTAGATTTGTATACAGAATATACGAACTCTTTTAATCTTGATATCCTTGCTTATAATAGTAACTTCATTAAAAAACACATCAATCCAGCAGTTCTCATTACAGCAAGCCTTTTATCCCACGATAAGGAGTTTATAACGGTCGCTTTAAATAACGTGTCTGGCAAAGCAATTACTGTGCAACATCTAGAAAATATAGAAGGTGCCGTGTTGGGTTCTTTAGAAAATGATGTGGTTCTCAACCAAAATTCCCAAACAGTATTAAAATTTAAATTGAGTGATTATTTTGTAAATGCCTTTGTCTCTAAGAAAAATAAAAAAGGAGCTTTTCAATACCCTAAGGATGTTCAGAAATTAAAAATTGCACACGCTATTAAAGGTATTGGACTTAAAAGATTAGCCGAAATAAAACCTTACGCAACAAACTCTAAACTTACTCAAAGCGTAGCCCAATACAAACAAAGCCGAACGCCTAATTATACTGAATTTGCTTTTATTGAAACTCATAACGACACTTTAGTTTTGAAAAAAGGTAAGCACTCCATATCTAAAAATCTCATCATCCCTTCTGGTTTTATAGTAATCGCCGAAACTGGTTTCTCTTTAGATTTCATTAACGGTGCTTCAGTACTCTCTACATCTCCTTTCCAGTTAGAGGGCACCCCAGACCTACCTATTACATTTTTCTCTTCTAACGGGACGGGAGGCGGAATATTTGTGACCAATGCTAGCGAGCCATCTCAACTCTCGCACTGTGTGTTTGATAATCTATCTAATCCGCAATCAGAAATATGGTCTGTGTCTGGCGCGGTAAATTTTCACGAAAGTGATGTGACTATTACACACACAAGTTTTAAAAACAATAGATGTGAAGACGGCCTTAATATTATACGCTCCTCATTTGTGATGACGGATACGGTTTTTGAAGGAACACAGTCTGATGCCTTTGATGGGGATTTTGTTTCAGGAACACTAGAGCGGTGCACTTTTTTAAACTCGGGTAATGACGGTATAGATGTGTCAGGTTCAGAACTCGTACTCAAAGATATTACCATAAATAATCCATCGGACAAGGCCATAAGTGCTGGTGAGAATAGTATAATTAAAGGAGAAGACATCACGATTGCTAATGGTGAGATAGGGGTCGTAAGTAAGGACCTTAGTACAATTAACCTTAACGATGTATCGATTTCTAGAACGCGATTGGGACTCTCTGCTTTTCAAAAAAAATCAGAATATGGGGTGGCTACCATTTCGGTAAACAACCTCGCTCTCACAAATATTGAAGTAAATCATTTAATAGAAATTAACTCAAATCTAACAATAGATAACGTAGCGGTAGAGACGGTGTCTAACAATGTGATAGACCAAATGTACGGCAAGGAGTATGGAAAAAGCAGTAAGTAAACCCTTCGCCCAGAATTATAGATACGAACGCAAGTTTGTCTATACCCACCTACTCTCAGAAGACCTCATAGAACTAGAAGTGTTGGGAAACTCATTTTGCTTTCGCGAAATTTTCTCCAGGCGCACTGTTAACAACTGTTACTATGACGACGCTAGTATGTCTTTTTACCATCAAAATGTGGCAGGCGATGACAAAAGAGACAAATACAGACTGCGATGGTATGGTGATGATTTTACAGTTATACAAAACCCTGTACTCGAAATTAAAAAGAAACACGGTACTGTAGGAGATAAGCTTTCGTTCCCCTTAGCTGATGTTAAAGCAAACCTAAACACAACCTCTTCTTCTATTCTTCTAGAGCTTGTGAAAACTGCCACACACAAGAATAACTATATAGCCTTAAGCAATGCTTTAGAGATACTGCAACCTGCGCTCTACAACTCCTATGAGAGACGCTATTTTTTATCAGATTGTGAGCGCTATAGAATAACTGTAGATTATAATATGCGCTTTTATGATGTGCTAATGTCACCACTTCACTTAGGAGAAATCACTCTTCCTGAAGTAATTCTAGAACTTAAATATAACCGAGAAGACGACAAAGAAAGTAGGCAACTTACACAACAGCTTAACGCTCGTCTCTCCAAGCATTCTAAATACGTAAGAGGCATAGACCTTGTACATCATCAAAACCCTAGTTAAATGATGCGCATTGCTTATGTTTTTCTTACCCTATTTATCTTTCTAGGTTGCATGCAACACAAAGATGTCTATAGTTTACCTTCCTATACAGAAAATGGTACGCTACAAGTCGTTATAGAGATTCCAGCAGGCACCAATGCAAAAATAGAATATCAAACGGGTTCAAAAACATTTGCCGTAGACCAAGAAAACGGCCAAGACCGCGTTATTCAATACCTACCCTATCCAGGAAATTACGGTTTTATCCCTGGCACATTCTCAAACCCAGAAATGGGTGGAGATGGAGATGCATTGGACGCTCTCGTGTTGTGCTCTTCATTACCTACCGGCACCGTAATAGAAGTAATACCTATTGCTGTTTTCAAACTCCTTGATAATGGAGAAACAGATTATAAAATACTAGCTGTTCCTAAAGACAATACATTAAGAACCATACAAGCTAAAACCTTAGAGAGCCTTAATACAAAGTACTCCAAGGTTAAAGAAATTGTAGCGTTGTGGTTTTTAAATTACAATTCTAAAGATACCGCTCAAAATCTAGGATGGGGAAATGAAGAAGAAGCACTGCTAGAAGTCAAAAAAGCGATAAAAAAATAAGAACTTATCTTATTTTTTTATCGCTTTTTGGTATTGAAAAGAACGAGACTGTTTTCGCGAAAGCTGTATTACTCTACCGTTACAGATTTAGCCAGGTTACGTGGTTGATCTACATTTTTATCAAGCATTACTGCAATATGATATGACAGTAATTGTAAAGGAATTGTCGTTAATAAAGGTGTAAGCGGATCTAGAGTGTCTGGAATTTCTATTACGTGATCAGCCAATTTTTTTACTTCGATATCTCCCTTAGAAACAATCGCTATAATCTTACTGCTACGCGCTTTAATTTCCTCTATATTACTTACTACTTTTTCATAATGCCCTTGTCGAGTAGCAATAACCACTACAGGCATCTCTTCGTCTATTAAGGCGATAGGTCCATGCTTCATTTCTGCAGCAGGATATCCTTCTGCATGTATGTAAGAAATTTCTTTAAGTTTAAGAGCACCTTCTAATGCTACTGGAAAATTATAGCCTCTTCCTAAATACAACGCATTAGAAACATCTTTGTACTGGGCAGCAACATACGCTGCTTGCTCGTTACTTTTAAGAGCTTCCGTTACTTTTGCAGGAATCTGTTCTAATTCTTGAAGGTAGGCTCTAAACTCAGTAAGGGACAGCTTTCCTTTATGTTTGGCTAACTTAAGAGCTATTAATGTAAGAACAGTTATCTGGGTTGTAAATGCTTTTGTAGATGCGACCCCAATTTCTGGTCCTGCATGAGTATATGCTCCTGCATGTGTTTCCCTAGAAATAGATGAGCCTACTACATTACAGACTCCAAAAACAAAAGCTCCTCTTTCTTTTGCAAGTTTAATAGCTGCCATTGTATCTGCTGTTTCTCCACTTTGAGAAATAGCGATTACCACATCATCTTCATAAATAACTGGATTTCGATATCTAAATTCTGATGCATATTCTACCTCTACAGGAATCCTGGCAAATTCTTCAAAAATATATTCAGCCACCAAGCCTGCATGCCAAGATGTTCCACAAGCAACAATAACAATACGTCTAGCATTAAGAAACTTATCTAAGTTATCATCTATGCCTGCCATACGAATTATACCTTCTTTAGTCTTCATACGACCTCTGAAAGTATCTGTTATTGCATCAGGTTGCTCATAAATTTCTTTGAGCATAAAATGATCATATCCACCTTTTTCTATCTGCTCAAGGTTAAGCTGTAACTCTTGTATATAAGGATCTACTAAAGAGTCATCCTTAATTTTTCTAATCTTAAGTTTTTTATGACTTCTCACCACAGCCATTTCACCATCCTCTAGGTAGATAGCATTATTTGTATATTCTATAAAAGGCGTAGCGTCTGAAGCTATAAAAAACTCATCTTCTCCTACCCCTATAGCTAGAGGACTTCCTAATCTAGCTACTACAATTTCATTAGGCTTTGTTTTATCAAAAACAGCAATTGCATAGGCTCCAATTGTTTGGTTAAGGGCTATTTGAACAGCTTTCCCCAATTTGACATTTTCCTTAGATTTAACGTCTTCAATTAGATTAACTAGAACTTCTGTATCTGTATCTGATTTAAAAGTATATCCTCTATTTTGTAATTCTTGTCTAAGCGGGTCGTAGTTCTCAATAATCCCGTTATGTATAATAACTAGATTTCCAGAATTAGAAATATGAGGATGGGAATTTATATCATTAGGCACACCATGAGTAGCCCATCTTGTATGTCCTATACCTACATTCCCATTAGTCGATATTTCAGATTCTAAACGCTTTTTTAAATCTTCTACTTTACCTTTTGTCTTAGACATCTTTAAATCAGTCCCATCATAAAGCGCTATTCCTGCACTATCATAACCACGATATTCTAATCGCTGAAGTCCTTGTAAAACAATTTTATACGCTTCTCTATGACCTATATAACCTACAATTCCACACATAATCTTTTATTTATTATAACCCTAATAACTGCCCACAAGGGCTATCTGGATCAACTTCTTCTGTTAATGTATAATATATTCTTAATTTAAGTCTTCTCTCTTCATCATCACTTAAATTACCGTGTAAAATAGTGCCCTCTGGAGATATTATAGAAGCAACTGGAATCCTTACACCATCATCTAAATCACCTGTCCCTTCAATTAAAGAAGTCTCAGAGACAGTTACATTTTGAGAGACTGTTAAACCTAATCTCACGTTAGTAGAATCATTATTAATAACATTATTAATATGTTGAGTCAAGCGTATTCTATAGCTTACCCCAGGAGAAGTTAAATCTCCTTCTTCTGTTCGTGTAAGTCGTCCTAGATGATTTGTTTCGGCATCTACTTGTCCTTCTATTCCTGTAGTGCCATCAAAAACAGCATCTGCTAATATGACGTTGTTATCAAGATCAAACATAAAAACACGTTCTGGTTCTGTCTCTCCTAAGCCTGCAGAAGCATCTTCTTGATCTACAAAAAAAGTAAGATTGGCTTCATTTATAATAATCCCACAAGATCTAAGCGTTTCCAATTCCTCTTGGATATCGTCTCCATCTCCTAAATCAATTCTTGGGCCAAACAAATCAATTACCGCAATACTGCCATCTCCTCCTTTAAGATATAAATTATCTTCTCCATTTATTTCGTCAGAATTTGCTAATGCTTCACTTATAGCTGGGTCAAACTCATTTATATAGTCAACCACCCTCTCTCCAGAAAGGTTTAAGCTTATATTTTCTTGTTCTCCACTCCCATCACCTACAAATGTGTAGTATATGGTAATATTAGTTCCTGGC
Source organism: uncultured Flavobacteriaceae bacterium (assembly GCA_964548335.1). Taxonomy (GTDB): domain Bacteria; phylum Bacteroidota; class Bacteroidia; order Flavobacteriales; family Flavobacteriaceae; genus Dokdonia. Next base: position 8,253 of record CAZJRA010000027.1, read on the forward strand.
CCATCAAATAATGCATAAAAAGCATTATCCTCAATACCCTCTATTTTTAAATAAAGACCTCTAAAATAATCAGCAAATGAATTTGGGTTTAACAAATTAGTGGTTCCTTCTTGATTGATGATAAACTCTTGCCAATAGTCTTTATCTAACTTTACCCTTAGTCTAGGTGACAGTCTTTCTGATTCTTCAAAAACAGGATCGTCAGAAATAGTACCATCTTCATCTTCTACAGGTGCTGTTAGCACTATTTCTTCAGAAGAAGGTGTGAAATTTGTTAATTTTTCTAGCTCTGAAGGAATTTGCACTCCATTCTCATTTAGTTCTACCTGCAAAGGTATTGCTTGTACTAAGCTCTCATCAATAGCACCAGATGGATTGTGAATATCTGTAGATAAATAGACTTCAGGATCTTGAAATCCTGTATTTGGGTCAAGAGAATTCAAGAAAAAATCAGATTGGAATAACGAAAGTTTTAAAGGCGCTATATCTCCAAAAATAGAGTCTAGTCTGTAAATATTATTGTTATTTTCATCTACACTTACAATTGTTGAGAAGTAAGGCATTTCAAAAACAACGCTATCTACTGTTGCTAGTGCTCCAAAAGTAGGGTCAAATCTAGACAATGTTGCTTGACTTAAAAATGAAGCAGTCGTTTTTCCATAAACAGGATCATTATAAATCCCTAATACACCAGTAGGAACTTCGTTAGTCTGAACTCCTTCTGGGTAATTCATCGTAGAGGAAACTACAGATAAATCTGAAGATAGGTTAGTATCAAAGTTAACTACGCCTACTATGCCAGACCCCGTAGTATTAATTTCATTCTCGCAAGCAAAAAATAGGCTTAGAACAAAAACACTAAGGAGAGCTCTTGTCAACACCAAGTATGTCTTTCTCATGCTACTCAGTTAAAACACTTGTTGTATAAAACTCTTCATATGCTTGAGAGAATTCTTCTTTCTTCTTAAATGGAAGTATTGGAATTTCTGTCTCATCAAGTATTCCCGAAAGATTCTCGTTAAGCTCTTCAGACCCTATAATAGCTGCATCAGAATGTCTTATACTAGCTCTCATCAAGTTTTCATAGGTAGGGTCATTTAACTCCTCTATCGTACTTGGATCTATTCCATCAAAAGCTATTTTATTAATCATTTCCTTATTAAGAGCTCCTCCATATCCTTGGTTATAAACAGAAGTAACTATTTTACTTTGAGAAAATAATGGTTCGCTTTCGTAGTATTTTCTTAGATATATAGGCAATAATGCTGCCATCCATCCATGAACATGGATGATATCTGGCGCCCAGTTTAATTTCTTAACGGTTTCTACCACCCCTTTTGTAAAGAAAATAGCTCTCTCATCATTATCTTCAAATAAGTTTCCATCAGCATCTGTAAAAGTAGCTTTCCTTTTAAAATACTCATCATTATCTATAAAATATACTTGAATTCTTTCTTTGGGAATAGAAGCTACTTTAATAATAAGAGGCATGTCAAAGTCATTAATTACCAGATTCATTCCTGATAATCGAATTACTTCATGCAACTGGTGCCTACGCTCATTAATACTGCCGTAGCGTGGCATAAAAATACGTATTTGACCTCCTTTAGAATTAACCATCTGAGGCGCTTCAAATGACATAGAGGCAATCTCGGTCTCGGGTAAGTAAGGTATAACTTCAGATGACACGTACAATATCCTCTTATCTTTCATATTTTATATTGTTGATTACTTTTTATGTGTAAAAACACGCAAAAATAATAAATTTTATGCAATCTGCCTTTAATATAGTAA
>CAZJRA010000028.1:0-10031 GCA_964548335.1 uncultured Flavobacteriaceae bacterium
TTGCAGGACGTACCCCTGAGTTAAATAAATCTCCATCTAAGAAAATCTGTCCGTCTGTAATAGAAATTACGTTAGTAGGAATATATGCAGAAACGTCTCCTGCTTGTGTTTCAATAATAGGAAGTGCAGTAAGAGAACCTCCTCCTTTAACGATAGGCTTAAGGCTATCTGGAAGGTCATTCATTCCCTTTGCAATCTCATCATCATTAATCACTTTTGCAGCACGCTCTAGTAATCTTGAGTGAAGGTAGAATACATCCCCTGGGTATGCTTCCCGTCCTGGTGGACGACGTAATAAAAGAGACACCTCACGGTATGCTACCGCTTGCTTAGATAAATCATCGTAAATAATTAATGCAGGACGTCCTGTATCACGAAAATACTCTCCAATCGCTGCTCCAGCAAAAGGTGCATATACCTGCATTGCTGCTGGATCTGATGCATTTGCTGCTACTATCGTTGTATATGCAAGTGCTCCAGCATCTTCTAATACTTGAGCAATATTTGCAACTGTAGATGCTTTCTGACCTACAGCAACATAGATACAGTATACTGGCTCTCCAGCATCATAAAATTCTTTTTGATTAAGGATCGTATCAATACAAACTGTAGATTTTCCAGTCTGACGATCACCAATTACAAGCTCACGCTGTCCTCTACCTACAGGAATCATCGCGTCAATAGATTTAATACCTGTTTGTAATGGCTCTGTTACTGGCTCTCTAAAAACTACCCCAGGTGCTTTACGCTCCAATGGCATCTCATAAGTATCTCCAGATATAGGTCCTTTTCCATCTATAGGAAGTCCTAAAGTGTTTACAACACGTCCTACGATACCTTCCCCTACATTAATAGAAGCGATACGTTGTGTACGCTTTACAGTATCTCCTTCTTTAAGTCCTGAAGAAGTACCTAGAAGTACAACCCCTACATTATCTTCTTCAAGGTTAAGGACGATTGCTTCAAGACCGTTTTCAAACTCTACTAATTCTCCATATTGAGCATTAGAAAGTCCATATACACGAGCAATACCATCACCCACTGTTAATACGGTTCCTACTTCATCTAATGAAGCACTTGCTTCAAAACCTGAAAGTTGCTTTTTTAAAATTGCTGAAACTTCTGCTGGTTTAACTTCTGCCATTTTACTTTGGTTTTAACGCTTTTACCTACTTGTTACGGCAGGTTTGCGAAAGTTTATTATAAACTATTACTAAATTCTCTTTTTAATTTTCCTAATTGACTTGCGATACTCGCATTATATTGTGTATCACCTACTCGTAGTACAAAACCTCCTATGATGCTTTCATCTACAATGTTTTCTAAGTCAACCTCTGTGCTACCCGTAAGCTCAGTAACTTTTGCGAGTACTTTTGTTTCTAGCTCCGGAGTAATTGCAACTGCTGTAATAACGGTTGCAGCTTGTAATCCTTTACTTTCATTATATAATGATATAAAGCTCTCTGATATTTTAGCTAAAATATTAGGTCGCTTATTATCTATAAGTATATCCAAAAGACCTAATGTCTCATTAGATGACTTTGCAAATACTTCTTTAAGTACAGCTCTCTTATCATCTTCCTTAATTACGGGACTTTGAAGTGCTAAACGTAAGTCTTTGCTTCCTTCTAAAGTCGCACTTATGTTTTTCATATCATTTAATACGGCATCTACATTTCCTCCATCTGTTGCCAAATCAAGAATTGCTCTTGCGTATCGTATTGCTGCTCTACTCATAAGTCTTTACTTAAACAGGGTTAGTTTAATGACGCTTTCCCAATCATTTCATCTACAAGACTCAATTGCTTATTCTTATCAGATAGCTCGTTTTTTACAACTTTTTCTGCAATCTCTACAGAAAGTGACGCTACTTGATTCTTTAAATCTGCAATTGCAGACTTACGCTCTGCTTCTATTGCTCCTTGAGCTCTTTCAATAAGCTTATCTGCTTCTGCTTTTGCTTCGTTCTTAGCATCTTCTATCATCTTCGTCTTCATCTCTCTTGCTTCTTTAAGCATTTCCTCACGCTCTGTCCTTGCTTCTTTAAGCAACTTCTCATTATCTGCTTGAAGATTTGCCATTTCCTTTTTAGCATTTTCAGCAGCATCTAGTGCTCCTTGAATCCCTTCTTCACGCTCTGCAAGAGCATTCATAATAGGTTTCCAAGCAAATTTTACCATTAAGAAAATAATGATAAGAAAAAGGATTGTTTGTTTTACAAACAGGTCAAGCGAAAAATTTCCTAATAATTGTTCCATCGAAAAAATATTCTATGTTTTCGTAATTCTTTGTTTAATTAAAACTCAACCCTGTAACCAACCGTTACAGGAAGTTGAGTTTTTAGGTTTGATTTGGATTAAGCTCCTAATATTAGGGCACCAAATGCAAGTCCTTCTAAAAGTGCAGCAACGATAATCATCGCAGTCTGGATCTTACCAGCAGCTTCAGGCTGACGAGCAATTCCTTCCATTGCAGCTCCACCGATCTTACCTAGACCGATACCACCTCCAATTACGATTAAACCAGCTCCTACCATTTTAGGAATCATTGGTGCTACTTCTTGTACTAATGCTAAAGACATAATAGTGTGTATATAAAAAAATTAAATAAATAAAAATTCTTAATTAACTGAAGTTCTTACGTATAACTTCTGTATCCTCAATCACCCCTCCGTGTTCATCGTGTAATTCTTCATCGTGATGATCATCTGCCACCGCCATACCGATAAATAAAGCAGAGAGAGTTGTAAATATATAGGCTTGTAGAAATGCTACTAACAATTCTATAAGCATAATGAATAATGATAAAAATAATGATATTATCGTAGACCCTACTGCACTTAATGATTCTTGCATTATAATACCTACTGCAATAAGACTCATTACTACGGTGTGCCCTGCTGTTATGTTTGCAAACAAACGAACTAATAACGAGAACGGTTTAATAATCAACGTTCCTGCAAGCTCTATAATTCCTAATAAGGGTCTAAATATATATGGTATTCCTGGCATCCATAACATATGACCCCAGAAGTGCTTGTTACCACTAAAAACATAAATCACGAGTGTTATAACAGCTAATGCTGCTGTAACCGCTATCTGACCTGTTACGTTAAACCCAAATGGCATTAACCCTACAAGGTTTAATATCCAAATAAAGAAAAACACAGTAAGTAAGTATCCTGTAAATTTCCTGTATGATTCTCCAATATTAGGCTTAGCAATCTCATCACGCACATATATTACTAAAGGTTCTAAAACACGTCCAAACCCTGTTGGGACATTTGTTTTCTTATATTGCCTTGCTAGTCTCGAAAACCAGAAAAGCATTAATAGACCTATAACTAGTATACCAAATACACTTTTTGTAATTGACAAATCAAAAGGTTTTGAAGCATTTATAGCGTGATGGCTCTCATCCATCTTAACTGTAGTCTCTCCAGCATTAAGTTCATAAATAACGCCATGATTCTTTACAAACTTACTCCCTCCTTTTTCTACAATAGTATGACCAGCATCATCATGATGAAAAGCAGAAGACATAAAAGCAGTAAATCCATTCTCTCCCCATAACATTACAGGTAATGGAAAACCCCAGTGGTGCTCTACACCGTTATCATCAAAAGTTGAGAATAAGTGAAAATCATGAGAATCTCTAAGGTGATGTTGTATATACCCTTTAATCTCTGCCGCTGTATTAACAGGATTGCCTTTTTTCCCTTCAATTGTAGTGCTTGCTTTCGCGAAAGCATGGAAAGGCAAACATAGCACGAATGCTACTAGTAAGAGTGTAATTGATTTTGATGCTACTTTCATTCCTTTATTTTCAATAAATACTGTGACCGAAAATTCTGTGCAAAAGTACTCATTTTCCTGAAAAAAAGAAGTGTTATCTGATTATTTAAAATCTAACTCTTCCTGTTAAGGATTTTTACGATAAAAAACACCTCGTAAAAAACAAATATAAAGAACGCAACCAACAGCGATAAACGGTCCATTTTACTTAAGGCAATACTAGAAAACAATACGTCTTTAAAGAAGAGAAAAAAGAATATAATTTTAATTGCTGAAGAGCCTAAATATAGAAATCCTAGTTGGTCGTTATATTGTTCTGTATATGCTAATAACTCAAAAATAAGTACCAAAAAAAGAGAAACAATTCCCTGAAAAAGATAAATACTTAATAGACTGTATGGAGGCATTTCTCCTGAAATCTGTAAAAGATAGGTGTGCAAAGGATATGTGATAAAGAATAATACTATGGCAGAAACCAAATAGCTTACTAAGCGTTTTGTCATTATCATTTAGTAAAATTTATTACACCTTTTATAACAACATACATGGCTAAAAACACAGCCAAAAGTGTAATGGTAGGTTCTAAAAAAGTTTTTTGATATTTCTCATCTAGCCAAACTCCTAATAAGTTGCCTAGATAAATTATAGCTCCCATTTGAATCGCAATTGTAGAAAATCGCGCCCAACTTTTAAGCGCGCTTCCCTCCTTGTTTTTTGACATTTCCATCAAGTTTTTTTTCAGCTCCTTTCATATCGCAAGAAGCATGAAATGTTGCCCCAGGCTCAACAGCTAATTTACCTACTACGACTTCTCCTATTATAGTAGCTGTAGATTTAATAGATAGTGATGCGTCTATCTTAATTGTTCCTTCTATCTTTCCTTCTATGTCTGCATCTTTACAGGTAAGTGATCCTTTTAAAACACCTGATTTTCCAATAACTACTTTGTTAGGGGTGTCTACCGTTCCTTCTATCACTCCATCTATCCTAAAACCTCCTTGAGAAGTAATATCCCCCACAATTTTGGTGCCTTCACTTATCCTATTTTGTTGACTACTTGGGTCTGGATATTTTCCTTTTTTATTATCTGAAAACATAGTTAATTAGTTTCTTGTTTAATATACGTTTCAATATTCTTATGAATCTGTATAATCTTATAATTTTCTGATGCCATAATAATTGCTTCTTTTGAAACACTTACCTGTGGGTTTATTCTCAAGATTTGTTCAAGACCTTTCGCATTATCCATACTATTTATGTTATGAACTACAACAAAAGATTGATCTTTTGTATACACATCGTACGAAGTACTAAATGTAGTATACTTTAAAGTTTCAAAACCGTCATTAATTTTCTTTATCAATGCCTCTGCACCTACCTTATCATTTGCATTAAATGGGTATATTATTTTCCAATTTATAGAAATAGCGCCATCATCAAACCCTTTGAATTTCATAGAAGGAACTGCTTTTGATAATATTTGCTGTGCTTTTTTTCCTTCTTGTGACCTAGGGTATGTAAGCGCTACATGATTAAGTGCTTTTTGATATGCTTCCATTCCTTCATATCGTCCTAAAACAGTTGCTTTGAGTAATTCAAACTTAGGAAGGTAAGGGTCTCCATAAAACTGGTCTATATATTTATCTAATTGAGGCAAAAGCGTAGCGTACTTTTGGTCTTGAAAGTCTTTATAAAGTCCTCTATAAATAACTTCAGGAGCTGCGGCATCCTCTTCTATAGTTGCATTAGGATTCGTAAGTATAGACGCATATCGAGACTCTGAGTGATTAGACGTAATATCATTTTTATAAGAGTCTGCCTTTGCAGAAACGCCCATCTCCTTGTATACTTGGTATAAATTATATTTTGCAGGCAATACTAGGCGTTCTTGTGGCTCGAAAGTGAGTAGTTTTTCTAATTTCTCTGAAGCCAATGGATACTCCTTAAACTTTTCTTTATAAATCAATCCTAATTGAAAATAAGCGAAGTTTCTTTCATTAACTAAGCTATCTATAGCTTTTTTTTCTTTAGGAATACGCGCCATAAGATCATCTACTCCTAATTTAGAAGTGTCTTCTTTTGGTTTTTCTCCTAATGAAGGGACTGTACTCCCGTTTAAAGGTACATTTTGTCTTGCCGAAATACGCCAACCATCTGCTAGTTTTCTATTACCCCATCTTTTCTCAAAAGCTTGTTTACCTGTTATTGCAGCAACTGTATTATAGAAATAAAACTCTCCTATTTTTCCACCATTCTTTCGGTCGCCAAAGCTATTAGAGTTAAAGAACTCATTATTCTTAACATCTTGTATTTGTTTAAGAGAGTCTTGTTCTGCCTTCTTTTTTTGAGCAGCGATGTAATCTTCAAAATACTTACGTTGTTCATTTTCTGGAAGCTCTACTAGAGTAATTATGCTATCATTACGTTCTACTAACTCTTCATACTTAATTACATCTGTTAAGTTTTCTCTTTTTTTCCTAACAGTACGCAACTCTCTACTGCGCTCGTCTAGTAAGCCCATTACACTATCATAATACGCTCCTGCTATCTGATACGCTGCTGTATCAAAATTATAATCTGCAAGGGCCAGATAATCTCTTGAGTTTAAATATTTATCACTTCCGTTCTGACGAAGGGATTTATTATAATTAAACAGCGCAGAATCTACTTGCTCTGTTTTCATATAATAATCTGCTTTTGCGTAATAAATCTTGTCTAAATACGGCCTGTTCTCTCTATTCTTTGCTAATTTTTCTAGCTTTTCTAAAAGTAAAGAAGAGTCACCTGTATCATAATCGTGATTTCTAGCAATTGCTAGGTGTGCATTAATCCAATATTTTCTAGGGATTCTTCTGTTAAGTTTTATAACATTTGCAAATGCCATATTTGCACTGTCTTTATGTCCTAAACTATTATACAGTTGCCCTTTAATATAATTATAGCGTCCTTTCTCTTCATTTTTTCGCGTTAAGCGGGTAGCCTCCTTCATATAAATTAGAGCGGTGTCTTTATGCTCTACATTTAAATATGCTTGTGATATTATTGCGTAGGCATCTGCTAAGTCTTGGTCTTTGATTTTAGTTTCTTGTTCAAAGATTTTTTTTAGATTGGTAATCGCAACTGTATTATTTTCTAATCTAATATTTGTTTTTTCTTTCCAAATTCTAGCTTGGGCAATGTTGTTACTTTTCGGGTAATAGGCAAGTATATAGTTAAAGGCTTCTAAGGCAGGTACAAACTTCTTATCAAAATACCGTGCCTTTCCTAAAAGCATATAAGCTTCATCTATTTGAGGATTGTATTCTGACTCCCCTATTTTCATAGAGTGATTGGTTATAGCTTTAATGGCTTTTTCTTCTGCTTTAAGAAAATTAGGGTCTCTATTTTCTTCTCCCAAGCTTATCTCGTCTGTAAACGTGATACGCTCTATGGGCAATATCTCCCAATAATTATCATTAAATGTAGAAACAAGTGTTTGCTTTCCTTGATCTAAGGCAACCTGACCATTATACAAAGTATTGAACTCTGTAGTTACTGCGTGATAATTGCGATTTACAAAAGAATCCTTTTTTCTAGAACAACTCGCAAGTACAAGCGTGAACAGAAATATATAAAAGATATATTGAGTACTATATTTCAACTTATAATCGTTTTTGTTTCTAACAGCAAATAACCGCTTTTAGTATGAAAAGTGGTAAAAATACATTACTTTTTGAGAAAAAAGAAGTTTATCGCTTAAATGCGTATGTATGCCACTCCTATTTTAACGTAAATTAAGATCACTACTCTTCTTCTTGAAGATGTAGTTGCGCTCCCGAAAAATAACTTTCTAATTCTTGAAGTGTCGCAGGAGAAGTCATAATATCTTTTACTTGCTTTCCTTTTTCTAAAACAACTATGCGCTCACACACTTCTGTCACGTGTTGTAAGTCGTGACTAGAAACCAATACTGTTACCCCTTTCTTTACCGCTAGTTTTTTAATAATTTCTTTAAGGCGTATTTGCGTAGTAGGGTCTAAGTTTGCAAAAGGCTCATCTAGTATAATTACTTCAGGGTTTCCTATAAGGGTTGCTACAATCCCTACTTTTTTCTGATTTCCTTTTGAAAGGTCTCTTAAGTATTTGCGCTTACCTATAATTTCATCGTTAAAAAAGTCTTCAAAACCTGCTAACAATGTGTCTACATCTGCCTTATTTTGCCCTCTCAAATCTCCTATAAAATAAAAATACTCTTCTGCCGTAAGGTATCCTATAAGAAAACTCTCGTCTATAAAACTAGTCGTGTGATTCTTCCAGTCTTCACTTTCGTTTACTTTTTTCCCCTTATTTTTTATATAACCTGTAGTAGGCTGTATTAAATCTAGCAAAGAACTAAACAAAGTGGTCTTGCCTGCGCCGTTATTACCTACAAGTCCAAAAGCCTGCCCTTTAGGAATATCTATACACTCTATTTGCAATACTTTTACTTCGTTATAGCTCTTAGAAAGCTCTCTTATCTCTATCATAGTTTCTATTATTTTTGTTTGTACGCCGCTAGTGTTGCATACTTCTCTGCTTTGTAAATCTTAATAATCTGATTAAACGCGCTATCTCTAAAAGCAAACCCTATAAGACCTGCTACAGCTACAAGCACATAACCCAACCAAGGAGCCACAATAAATTGACCTAAAGCATATAAACCAACAGGACCAGCCATTTTAGGGATGCTCAACAAGAATGTTTTAATATTAAATGAACTTTTATCTCCAAATGCTTTTTTAGAGCTTTGTAAATCTATAGGTGTTTTTATATAAGCTCCTCCAAGCAATACCAGGTGTGTATTAATACCTAAATTAAAAATAGCCGCCGCTAGAATAGCAATAAGAACATCCCATCCAAAATATATGTAGGGAATACACAGTATAGTTGAAACTACAGTCGCCACAACCATAAGCAACCATTTAGACTTTAAATACTCTTTATACTTAACGTTTTGTGTCATCATAAGCGGGTAGTACTCACTATCCCAACTAGGCACAAACTGTCCAAAACTTAATAAGAATCCTCCTGTAACAAAAATGGAAGCAAACATGTTCCAAAAAGGTCCATCATACATACCATCAACAAAAAAGATTAAACCATAAGACAAGAACATAATACTCATAAACACTGTCATTTTAGAGCGTTTATTTCTCATAATTAATCTAATATCGTTTTTAAGAAAGGTAGATGACTTACCTAAACGGTCTATCCATCTCAAATCACCTCCAGAAGCTACATTTACCTTTTTTGCAAGCCCTGCATCAAGGTATAGACGGTTTAAAAAATAGTTAAACGCAAAGATTGCCGTAAAATAAAGAGCCACAAGTGGAAATATAAGTGTCCACTTAAATTCATAAATGCCATAAAAAAACGGAAAAATGACTGCTGTAATATCAAACATCTCGATATACTGTGCGTACCCTAAAGCTACAAAAACAGTAGCAACTGTTATTACAAGCCAGAGCTTATCGTTTAAAAATACATTGATAAAATTATTTATATAAATAAAACAAAACATTGCGAGATGCCAAGCAATCACCCCTACAGGGTCATAGCCTTTTATTAAAAGAATAATGCTAAGCGGGACAAAAAAGAAAGCGTGCATCCAGTTCCAAAAAGACAAGACGGTCTTGCCCAATGCAAATTTTACAATCTTTCCCTTGGTAAATGGCAATAATAAAAGCGGCTTAATATTTACTACAGGCATTTTTTGACCCACATAACGCACCAAAAGGTCAATAACTAAATAGTAAATTATAAATTTATTTACCGTGCTTAAAGGCTCGTAACCTCCTTCTTCTAAGCCAAAATAGAGACCCACACCCATCATGCCTAGGCTAAAAATCATAGAGAAAGCTCCAAAAAACATCACTATTTTTAGAGCAATATTTACCTTAAAAGAAGCCTTTCTAAAAAAGGATTTCCACTCTAATTGTAAGAATTGTTTAACCATATTGTTATTGGTATTACGAAGGTATTAGTATTTAAAAATGTGAAATGTTACAGAGTATGTTACAATCATTGTATTTTTGCATTCAAAAAACTACAATATGTCACAGTTTTATACCCTTTCTATACATAAGATTACACGTGAGACGACAAAAGCAGTTACGCTTTCTTTCTCTGTCCCTTCAGAGCTTAAAGATACGTTTAGATTTACTGCGGGACAATATCTAACCCTCAAAGCTTCTATAAAAGGAGAAGAGGTTAGGCGTG
>CAZJRA010000029.1:0-9803 GCA_964548335.1 uncultured Flavobacteriaceae bacterium
TCAAAATTACTCGTTTCTAAACCTTTATCTATAAAAGTTACCCAGTACATATATGCAGTAACATTTGTCACTCCTCCCCTACCATGCTCTGGATGCTCTATACGGGAACCAACCCCTAATATATGACTCATTATTTATTCATTATTTTATTTAATGATGTAATTCTAGCTAAGTTACAAAAAGTACCAATTAGAGTTATACATTCAATTATACTTTGTTAGAGTAAAAACATGAATTGATTACCCGAAAATAATTTTATAAAAGAAATTGAAATGTATCAAATAAAAATACTCTATAACAATGGCTATAAGTAATCGTTGGTTCTCGCCTACTCCTTATAATCCTTGTGGGTTACCTATTCGGCTTATCATACATTTAACTTGTGTCATCAAGCAATAAAACCAATGTATGTTGTTGTTTTTAAATGATATATGATTTTCTAAAGAAAATAGGCTTGGCCATACATATATAAATTGCACGCAATTAAAACAGCAATTATTCGTTTGAAGTTAACAACCAAATAATTAAACCCAAGAACTATGAGAATTTTAGCCTTTCTATTATTTACTATGAGTTTTACAGTTGCCAATAATTTATAATACGCAATATCTCTGCCGCAGGTGAAACAGAGGCCTACCGTGTATACAATCGACGTTATCATTCATTAGCTAACGAACTCTAAAACAAAAATTATGAAAGCACTTTTTCTTAAATCACCAGAATATTACTTAATGGTTTTAGCCATTTTAGCTGGGTATACACCTCCATTTTCTATAAATCCAATATTTATTGGAATAGTTGGTGTTTTAATTCTTCAAGTAATTTTTAAAAATAGAATTTCAGGTTTAATAATAGCAACGCTGTTCTTTTTAACTAATTTATATTATCTTTTAGCTTTGTTTTCAGAGTTTTATGAGTTTACTGAATTTAACAATAGTGCTAAACAGTTACTTTTTGTTGGGCTAAGCCTTTGGATTGTAAATTTCACAGTATCAGTAACTATGATTTATAAGTATATAACCAATAAATTTATAAGCAATTCAAACATAACATTAGAAAAGAAAAGTATTTAACAAATTAACAAAATTCAAAATTTAAGATAAAAACGATAACGATGAAAAAAATAATCTTAACCCTAATTTTAGCTTTGACTTTCACAGTTTCTAAAGCGACTGAAAATGAAATAATCGCCGAAGTAGTTTTTGAAAACCTAACGAACAAAGAATTTACAACTGGAGAATTCACAATTATTGATTTAAACAAAAAAATTGAAATTACTAAAGCTGAAAATTTCAAAATCACTTTACCTGAGAAAGGAAAATATCAATTTAGTTTTGTGTCGGATGACTTTACTACTTACACTTCTTATCCAACAAAAATTAATAAAAGAAAAAACACAGTCACTATTCAACTAGTGAAAAAAATTGAACTCAAAAAAAGAGTAATTCATCCTTTACCAATGAATTTAGAAACTGATTTGACAGATGAACAAATCGAAGAACGAATTGCTAACGGAACATTAAATTTTATAATGAATGGATATGTCAGTTCAATACCAGAAGATTACAAGAAGTTTAAGAAAAATTATGGCATTGGACTTATCAAAGAAAACTGTGTTATCGATCCACTTTCATTTAAAAAAGCAAGAGAAAATAACCGAATGATTTTCGATTATCTAAACAAGAAATATGGAACTGAATGGATAAATGAATTAAATTCAAAACCATTTGGAATAAAATAGAATATTTTACAACAACACTTATAATTCATTTATAGTCCTGGCCTACTTAAGACAACAATCAAACCTAATGTAACTTTAGGAATGAATTTAGTTTATAAAATAACTAAAGCTAACAAAGTCTAAATTATTTTATCGCATCTAAACTAGGTTCTTTACTTCTTCAAAATCCAATCCTCCATAATTACCACTACTCATTAAAAGCAATGCTGTGTTTTCAAACTGTTGTTTAAAAAGAAAACTTTTAAACTCGGCAGGATCTGTATAGACAATTAAGTCTTCACGTTGAAAGGCAGAGGTAATTTGCTCTTTAGATACAGGAGCTAATTTCTTAATTTCTACCGCGTGAGGAGAGTAAAAAACGACTGCTGTATCTGCAGCATTTAATGCGCCTTTATACTCTTCTAAGAATTGAGGCGTAAGGCTACTATACGTATGCAACTCTAGACAAGCAACAAGTGTACGCTCTGTATATTGTTCTTTTACTGCAGCCGTAGTTGCGGCTACTTTAGAAGGACTATGCGCAAAATCTTTATAGGCAACATTAGACGCACTCTCTGCTATTTTTTCAAGACGCTTACTAGCTCCTTTAAAAGTAGCTATCGCTTCGTAAAAATCTTCTTCTACCACACCCATATGTTGGCAAATCCATTTCGCGCCAGCGAGATTATTAAGATTATGTTTTCCAAAAACTTCTATAGGCATATCCCCTTCTGAGGTTGCTAATAACGTTTCTCCATCCGCTACTCGGTACTCAGGTGTTTCATACGGATATCTCTTAATATGTGCTATTGCATCTTCTACAACACGTACAACGGTTGCATCCTCTGTATTGTATACCATTGCCCCACCATTAGTCATACTGTTCACAAAAATCTGAAACTGCTCTACGTAGTTTTCAAACGTAGGAAACACATTAATATGGTCCCAAGCAATACCACTCAATAGGGCTATATTAGGTTTATATAAATGAAATTTAGGACGTCTATCAATAGGACTGCTCAAGTATTCATCGCCCTCTAACACCATAAAATCTGCATCATCTGTAAGGCGCACCATGGTTTCAAAACCTTCTAGCTGCGCACCTACCATATAGTCTACTTCTTTATCCCAATAATGCATCACGTGCAATATCATAGATGTGATTGTAGTTTTCCCGTGAGAACCTCCTATCACAACCCGCGTCTTATTTTTAGCCTGTTCATACAAATATTCGGGATACGAAAAAATAGCGAGTCCTAACTCTTGAGCTTTTAGTAATTCAGGATTATCCTCTTTAGCGTGCATACCCAAAATAACAGCATCTAGGTCTGAAGTAATTTTTTCTGGAAACCACCCAAAAGTCTCTGGCAACAATCCATACTTCTCTAATCGTGACTTAGACGGATCAAAAATCGTATCGTCACTACCTGTTACTAGATCTCCTTTATGATGTAATGCTAGAGCAAGATTATGCATTGCTGCACCGCCAATAGCTATAAAATGAATACGCATACTATTATTTTAAAATCAGCCTTAAAAATACGGCTTTAGACTAAAGAGTAGATAAAATATCTAAAAAGAGTGTGTAAATAAAGTAAGCTGTACGCTCTAAGGAATATTAAGGTACTTATGCGTTTGCAAGCTTACTTTCCACTTAGGGTTTTTCATCACATAATCTACAATGAGAGGCACTGTTTTTTCACGTACAGACCATTCTGGCTGAAGATATAAGATACACTCCTCATTTACTTGTGCTGCGTACTTTTCTGCAAAATCAAAATCAGACTTATTAAAAATAATTACTTTAAGCTCATTTGCATTTTCAAGCACTTTAGCTGTAGGTAGCATACGCTTTTTGGGAGATAGGCATATCCAATCCCAAGTACCCGAAAGTGCATAAGCACCCGATGTTTCAATATGTGTTTGTAAGCCTAAAGCTTTTAATTTTTGCGTAAGTGGGTTCATATCCCACATAAGAGGTTCCCCTCCTGTCACTACAATCGTATCAGAATATTTGGCTGCATTTTGAGCAATCGTATCAGCACTTGTAGGCGGGTGTACTGCTGCATCCCAACTCTCTTTTACATCACACCAATGGCAACCTACATCACAACCTCCTACTCTAATAAAATAAGCCGCTGTCCCTTTATGATAGCCCTCACCTTGTATGGTATAAAACTCTTCCATAAGAGGTAACATTTCTCCTAGCTCTACTTGTGATTTTACGGCCTCTTTTGTCATAGAGTGCAAAGATACATCTTTACGAGTGTTATTTTTACTAAAACAGATAACTGCTAAAACTAATAGAATACGTATTTTTAAGTGCATAAAATTAAGCCATCAAGATGTATCAAAACAATCTCGCTTTCGCGAAAGCGCAAGACGAAAAAGACCCTCTTAAACCTTACAGAGAACTGTTTTATATCCCTACAGATAAGGACGATAACGAGTTAATTTATATGTGTGGTAATAGCTTAGGTTGCCAACCTAAAGCAGTATCTCAATACATAGAACAAGAATTAAAAGATTGGAAAAATCTAGGAGTAGAAGGTCATTTTGAAGCAAAAAATCCTTGGTTACCCTACCACGAGCAACTATCGCAACCTATGGCTGATATTGTAGGAGCAAAAGCGAGTGAGGTGGTTATCATGAATACTCTTACCACCAATCTTCATTTAATGATGGTGTCTTTTTACAACCCTACACCTAAACGTCACAAAATTATCATAGAAAGTGATGCTTTTCCTTCAGATAAATATGCGGTAGAAAGTCAGATACGTCAGCGTGGTTTTAACCCAAAAGACAGCCTTATCTTATGGCAACCTAGAGATGGAGAAGAGCTGTGCCGTTACGAAGATTTAGAGGCCCTTGTTCAGGAACACGGTGATAGTATTGCTTTGCTCCTAATAGGGAATACTAATTATTACTCTGGACAATGCTATCCCATTAAAAAAATTACAGAGCTAGGACATACTAATGGTAGTAAAGTAGGCTTTGATCTCGCACACGGCGTAGGCAATATTATGCCAGAACTTCATAAAAACGGACCAGACTTTGCCGTATGGTGTACCTATAAATATTTAAATAGTGGCCCAGGAAGTCTAGGCGGATGCTTTGTGCACGAGCGTCATCATAAAAATACTACTATACAACGCTTTACGGGTTGGTGGGGGCAAAATAAAGACACACGATTTAATATGCGCAAAGGCTTTGACCCTATCCCAACAGCAGAAGGGTGGCAACTTTCTAACCCTCCTATTTTAAGTATGGCTTCTGTAAAAGCAAGTCTAGACATTTTTGCAAAAGCAGGAATGAAAAACATACGAACTAAATCAGAAAAGTTAACAGGCTATCTAGAGTTTTTAATAAATGAACTCAACAATGAGAATATTACTATAATTACTCCTAGCGAACCATCGCAAAGAGGTTGCCAATTAAGTATTCAAGTTAAAAATGCAAACAAATCATTGCATACAAAACTCACACAAGCAGGTGTTATTTCAGATTGGCGAGAGCCAGACGTGATACGCGTTGCTCCTGCCCCACTATACAATAGCTTTGTAGACGCATTTGAAATGGTAGAGTGTTTAAAGAAGGTTTTGTAATTAACCGCTTACGCGAAACAGGAAACGCAGAAGAGAAAGCCGTAGCAGATGAAATGGAGAAACTAAGAGATTAAAAAAACTAGACCGTTAAGTAAATGACACCTAACAATAGGAAAATAAAATAATACATTAGCGAAAAGGAAGATATTCCCACTTTCGTGGAATTTTAAAGAATGACAAAACAAGAACACATACTCATTATAGGCGCAGGACTTTGCGGCTCGCTACTAGCACTACGTATGGCTCAACGAGGATACAAAATTACTTTAGTTGAAAAACGTCCAGACTTACGAACAGTACATCAAGATGCAGGGCGAAGTATTAATCTTGCCTTATCAGACCGGGGTCTTAAAGCAATTCGATTAGTAGGACTAGAAGAACGCGTGCGAGAAATTTGCATCCCAATGAATGGAAGAATGCTTCACGACTCAAAAGGGAATACACTTTTTAGTCCGTATTCGGGAAGAAAAGAAGAATACATCAATTCAATTTCTAGAACAGACCTTAATACATTATTACTTAATGCTGCAGATGAGTATGATACTTTAAATGTGTTATTTAATCAAAAATGTACCTACGTAGACCTTAAAAATGCTACAGCCACTTTTGTAGATTACAACACTAAAGAAACTCAAACTATTACCGCAGATATTATTCTAGGTACAGATGGCGCAGGCTCTGCAGTACGCAAGAGTATGTACACAAACAAGGAGTTTCTATTTAGTTTTTCTCAAGATTATTTAGGTCACGGTTATAAAGAACTCTCTTTCCCTCCTACCGAAAAAGGAAACTATCGTACAGAAAAAAATGCGTTACACATCTGGCCAAGAGGGAGAGATATGATTATTGCTTTACCTAATCTAGATGGGAGTTTTACCGTTACTCTTTTTATTGATTACAAAAATGCTTCAGACAGCTTCGCATCCTTAAACTCCCCTGAAGCTATTACTGAATATTTTAAAAGACAATATCCAGATGCTGTTGCAATGATGCCCGATTTAATTACAGATTTTGAAGAAAACCCTGTAGGCCCTCTAGGTACTATTAAATGCCACCCATGGAATGCTTTTGGAAAAGTATGCCTTCTAGGAGATGCTTGCCACGCTATTGTTCCGTTTTATGGACAAGGAATGAATGCTAGCTTTGAAGATGTCGTTGTGTTTGATGAAATTATAGATAGGTATGAATCCCAAGGATGGGAAGCTGTTTTTACAGCATTTGAGAAAACCCGAAAACCGGATACAGATGCCATTGCAGACCTTGCTGTAGATAATTTTCACGAGATGAAAGAGCATACGGCACATCCTATGTTTCAAGAAAAACGAAAACTAGAAACTGCTTTTGAAACCGAGTTTCCTAACGAATATTATTCAAAATACAGTCTTGTCACCTTTAATGAGCACATAGGTTATCGAGAAGCTATGATTCGCGGGAGAGCGCAAAACAAAGCCATACTTAACCTATTAGATGATGAGGCCTTACCTGATTCTCTTTCGCTTAAAGCGAAACTAAAAAAGGTTCAAGAAGCTACAGACAATATCATACACGATGACAGAGTAGGACGATTATAAGTTTTAATTAAAAAAAGTGACTGCGGAATGAGATTTTCGCCTTCGTGGAAATAACAATAAGATTATGAAAGTAACACCTAGAGGAGCGTATCCACATATTAAACGAGCAGGAGATTTCTTGTTCGTATCTGGAACTAGTAGTCGCAGAGTAGATAATACATTTGCTGGTGTGCACATCATAGATGAGATGGGTACAGTGCGCCTAGATATAAAAGATCAAACAAAATCTGTATTAGAAAATATTGAAAAAATACTTGCTACTGAAAACGCAACACTTGCAGATGTAGTAGACGTCACTTCATTTCTAGTGAATATGAATGATTTTTCTGGATATAATGAAGTGTATGGAACCTTCTTTAATAAAGAAACAGGCCCTGCACGCACCACCGTAGCGGTCCATCAATTACCGCATCCACATCTAGTTGTTGAGATTAAAGTAATGGCATTCAAACCTCTATAACAAGTTTCATTCTGAAAATGAACTCAGACTAACGAAGCTTAGAAAATAATGAATATACAGAACTATATAAACGGCGTCTACCAAAACCACGACTCTGATAAGTGGATTGACAATTACAACCCTTCTATTGGAGAAGTATATGGGCAAATTCCTAACAGCTCTAAAAAAGATATTGAGAAAGCTTATAGGGCTGCAAAAACGGCATTCTCAAGCTGGTCAAATACTACTGTAGATAAACGAAGTAAAATTTTAAATAAGATAGCAGATCTTATAGAAGCTAATCTCGATCGACTTGCGGAAGCAGAAAGTCGTGATAATGGAAAGCCTTTATGGCTTGCCAAAGCTGTCGATATCCCAAGAGCAGCTGCCAATTTCAGGTTTTTCGCTCAAGCAATTACTCAATTTTCTAGCGAAGCCCATGAGACGGTAGGTACAAATACCATGAACTTCACCCTACGCCAACCTATAGGAGTGGTAGGTTGCATATCGCCATGGAACTTACCCTTATATCTATTTACTTGGAAAGTAGCTCCTGCTATTGCAGCAGGAAATTGTATCGTTGCAAAGCCCAGCGAAGTCACTCCTATGACAGCCTACCTATTAGGAGAAATCCTTACAGAAGCAGGGTTGCCGCCAGGAGTATTAAATATTCTGCACGGACAAGGGCACTCTGTAGGGCAAGCCATTGTAGAGCATCCAGACATTAAAGCAATATCTTTTACTGGTGGCACAAGTACCGGAGCACATATTGCACGTACAGCAGCTCCTATGTTTAAAAAACTTTCGTTAGAGCTAGGAGGTAAAAACCCAAATATCATTTTTTCAGACTGTGATTATGGGCGTATGCTCAAAGAATCCATTAGGTCTAGTTTTGCGAACCAAGGTCAGATTTGTTTGTGTGGGAGTCGTATCTATGTACAAAGAGGGATTTATGAGCAGTTCAAAACACACTTTGTAGAGATAGTGAGCAAAAATAAAATAGGAAACCCAATGGCTGCAGACACGAAGTTTGGCGCTTTGGTTTCTGAGTCTCATCTTGAGAAAGTACTTAGCTATGTACAACACGCCAAAGACAACGAAGGCTACACCCTATTATATGGCGGAGAACGTGTGATTGTACCAGGTTCAGAAAAAGGCTATTATATGCAACCTACCATAATTGAAGTGACAGATAATCAGTGTAAGCTCAATCAAGAAGAAATTTTTGGTCCAGTAGTTACTCTTATGCCTTTTGATACCGAAGAAGAAGTTATCGGTCTGGCAAATGATGTTAAGTATGGATTATCATCTACGGTTTGGACGACGAATATAGACTGTGCGATGCGCGTTTCTAAACAACTAGAAGCCGGCATTGTATGGGTAAACACTTTTTTAAATAGAGACTTACGCACCCCTTTTGGCGGAGTTAAATCCAGTGGTCTAGGTCGTGAAGGAGGTCTAGAAGCTTTACGTTTCTTTACAGAACCAAAAAACGTATGTATAAAGTACAATGAGTAAAGGACTTTTACTATCATCGCCATTTTAAGCGTGACTAGATAAGATTCAAAACCTTTCTTACTCATCCTAATTTTTACAAAAACTAAATAATACATGAAACTAAACCTTTCCAATAAAAATGCTTTAGTCTGTGGTTCTACCTCAGGAATAGGGTTAGCTACTGCCATAGGACTTGCAGAAGAAGGCGCAAACGTAACGCTGGCTGCCCGTACAGAAGCAAAGCTACAGGCTACCTTAAGAGAGTTACCTAACAACGGGAGCCAACAGCACACCTATGTTGTAGCAGACTTCACAAACCCAAAACAAGTAGCAGACGCAGTCTTAAAAACAGGAAATGTATACCACATTCTAATAAATAACACGGGAGGACCTCCTGGAGGGCCTATTGTAGATGCTGAAATAGACGCTTTCGCGAAAGCGTTTACACAGCACTTACAAACAAATCACCTACTTACAAAATCCGTAATACCAGGGATGAAATCTGAGGGCTATGGCCGTATTATAAATGTGATTTCTACTTCGGTAAAACAACCCCTAGATGGTTTAGGAGTAAGCAACACAATACGTGGTGCCGTAGCAAATTGGAGCAAAACAATGGCTAATGAACTTGGCGGTTTTGGAATTACCGTAAACAACGTATTACCTGGAGCGACAGCCACAGGAAGACTACAAGAAATTATAGAGAATAAAGCTCGAAAAACTGGAAAGACCATTGAAGAGGTATCATTAACAATGGCACATGCTTGTCCGGCAGATCATTCTGCAAAACCAGAAGTAGTGGCAAATGCTATCATTGTTGTAGTAAGTGAAGCTGCTTCATTCATTAATGGAATTAATGTTCCTGTAGATGGAGGAAGGACGAAGATTCTATAATTATACGACATATCTTAGGAGAGCAAAGAACCTCTAATGGACTCTTACTCTCATTGTTATCATCATAAGTTTTGGAA
>CAZJRA010000030.1:0-9797 GCA_964548335.1 uncultured Flavobacteriaceae bacterium
CTCTATAGCTCTCCAAGATATTAATAACACTGCAATAAGACCAATCTGAAAAAATAGCAAGCTCCTTTTTCTAAGGTCTGCTTTTGGGTTTTTCTTAGGTTCCATAATTTAAAATTATTTAAGTGTATAAATTAACGAAATAAAAAAATAAAATAAAACTAAAATTTCGTTTTTAAAACACGCATATTCTTAATCAACAATAAGACAGTGATTAACGCCATCACAACTCCTATCGAATTTGCAAGCACATCCCAACTATCTGGCTTTCTATAAGTAGTTAATGCTCCTTGTAACAGCTCCATAAAAACGCCATAAACAATAGCTAAAACTGAAATAAGCACTAAACTCTTAAACCTATATTTATCTGAAGTATGTTTTACTATTCTCCAAAGCATCCATAAGAATGCAAGACCAAAATAAGCTGTAAAATGAACTACTTTATCAAAATTATCGGGCGCTTGTATTGCCCCTCCTGTATTAATAAGCGAACCTACTGTAAGGAGTAACGTATACCCAATAGCGATAAATATAAAATTCTTATGCTCCAATAAGCGCAGCATAACCTTCTGCATCTAGAAGACCTGCTAACTCGTCTTGATTAGACATCTTAATCTTAATCATCCATCCTTCTCCATAGGCATCAGAGTTTACAACTTCTGGCTCATCCTCTAATTTTTCGTTAAACTCAATGATCTCTCCTGATAGTGGTAAGAATAAATCAGAAACAGTTTTTACCGCTTCTACTGTTCCAAACACTTCATCTTTATCTAGTGTTTCATCTACAGTTTCTACCTCTACATATACAATATCTCCTAGCTCACCTTGTGCAAAATGGGTAATTCCCACAGTTGCTATATCTCCATCTAAACGTACCCATTCGTGATCTTTTGTATACTTTAATTCTGCTGGTATGCTCATAGTTAATTTCTTAAAAAAGGTTATGTATTTAATTTATAGTTTATTTAATAAGTATGCTTTCGCGAAAGCGTGATTTCATTCGTATTAGTTTCCAAAATTATATCTCATCGTAAATCCGCTTCGTATTGTAGTTTGCGGAAATGCAGTAGATATTGCAAAGGTCGTAAAAGAATGATCATAAAAAAACAATGCTGTAAGATTTTTAGACAATGCATAATCTGCTGTAAATCGCAGTCCATATAAACTCTGCCCTGCGGTCGTCTGACTCTCATCTACATCTAAAAATCTAAGAATAGTTTCATTTTCTCGAAGTGAAAAATCTGCTCTAAAATTTAAATCACTCTTAAGCACTTTTTTCTTTCCTTCAAATTTAGTTACAAACGTAAGATCTTTTATTCGATACCCTAACCCTAAAGTATACTCATCCCCTTTAATTTCTGTTAGCAAGTTATTGTCAAAACTCAACCCTAACGCACGATCTCTTCTTACTTCCGCAAGTATTTTAACCGAGTTTTTCATTTCGAAATCAAGTCTAACTAGAGGTGTAAACTGCTCTGTAAGCGTCACAGCATTAAAGAGTGTCGGGTTTAAGAAATTATTAGATTGGTCTCTTTGCGCGGTTAGTGGATTATTATCTGTATTCCTATTAAAAGCAAGGTTAGTGATAAATTGATTTAATGAATACCCCGCTGTATACCCATGTTGTATAGAAAAACGTCTAAAATTCTTTTTAAACCAAGGTAAACGTTGTAAGCCAGTATACTTAATATTCCAGTTAGGTAATGGTATATCTCTAAATGCTCCTAGCTTTGTATCATTTGCATCTCCACTTGTATATGCAGACAAGAATGCAGGTAATAAAACTGCTTGATTAGTTCTTCCAAAGCCTTCTGGAAAACCATCTACATCAGTTTCAAAACCAGCGCCCCCATAAAAGTTTTCTGCAAGCCTGTTTGCTACTGTAAGCCTATTTGCTCTAAAAGTTTCAAAAGCTTCAGAAAAATCTGAGGTGCTTCTACTAAAAGAAGTTCCTATAAGTAAGGTAGATATATTAAAATTACCGAATGCATTTACTGCAAGAGGCGTGTATTCCAACGTGATTGGGTCTATACGATAATTCTCTGCAGAGTTATTTTGAAAAACACGATTAAAGTTTAAGTCTATATCTAAATCCCTTAATAAGCCTACGCGTGCTTGTATAGAAAGGTTTTTACTCTCAACCTCTCTGTATTGCTGGTTAAAATCTTGAAAGAGTGTTAGTAATCCGTCCCTTGCAGCAACATCTCTCACATCTGCTTGACTTCCAAAAACAAATCCTGCGGTAGGGCGTAACGACCCTGTAAATCCAATAGAAGGCGTATACCCAGGAAGGTATATTCCATTATCTTCTTGATAATTAACTTGAATACGCTTTACTGCTGTAAGCAAGCTAATTGCAGCATTATATGCTTTCTCTCCACCACTTAATTTATTAGAACTAGAGTTGTTTCTTTCTCTTTCGTCTCCTCTAGAAGGGAGCTCTCTCCTTCCTCCTGGCCTATCATCATTAGGAGATGGCACTCCTCTACCACGAGAAGACCTACGCCTAGTAGATTTTTTAGTAAGCCCAAGATATCGATACAATCTCGACATCTCAAAAGTACCATTAACGGCATGAGTGTTTGTATTTTCTATAGCATTTCCAAGGTTATCTATTATACCATCGTTATTTAAATCTGTTCCTTGAACTTGCTGAGACCCTCTTTGCCATCTATAGCTTGCACTATATGCATAGGTAGCATTTATCCATTCTGTGAACGGGAACTTATCAAATGGCAAATCGTAGTTAAGTTGTAACCCTCCAGAGTGTGTATTAGGATCTCCCACTTCAAAAAAGCCATCATATATTCCAAATCCTTCACGTTCTTGTCCTAAATTATCTAAAAATAATGGATTCCCTTGGTCATCTATATAATTACGAACAACCCGATTATGATTTACATCGTAGTTAAGACGAAGACTATTAGTTATTGGGAAATTAACACTATACTGCCAGTCAAATAAATAATTTCTTTGAAACAATTTAGGGAGCCCTATAGCGCCTTCTAACTGATCTACATCTCTAAACTGTTGCTCATTATATTGCCTAAGAAAATTAGAACTAACTGCTAAGCTTGATGGCAAGTAATTTAAATTAAGATCTTTTAAAAACTTCCAATAATCTCCTTTAAATAAGGAATCGTTTTTTTTGAACGGTTCAATAGGTTTTGAATTGAAATCATAATTATAAGTAGCTCCCAAGCGAACGTTTTGATCCAAGGAACGTTCAATTTCAAAATCTCTATGATCTGTCTGATTATACGAATATGAAAGTGTTAAATTCTCTACATCGTATATTCTAGACTTTTTCTCTGAACTCTTATTTTTTCTAACTCCTATTAAGTTAACACTTCTTCTTCGCGTATAGTCTTCTGCTCTATTTTGGATTTCAACGCGTTCCTCTTCTGTATTTGCATCTAACAATACCTGTTCTAACTCTACGTCTAAAAATTGAGGGTCAAATGTAGGAGTAATAGTTTGCTCCCCTACAGCGTAATTAAAGGGTATTTGCACTCCCCATTTTTTAGGTAATAACTGTCCTGCATTTACATTAGTCGCCACATCGTATTGAAAAACATCCTCAAGACTTCTCTCTTGTGGTCCTTGCTCTATAGACCCAAAACCACTTGTGCTTTGTCTTGCTGTTACAGAAACATTTGCAAAATCTGCAACATTACCATCTGCATTTACCACAGCAGCCCAACCTCCAGAATTTTTCAACCCCTCTAGTCGCAACTCGTTAAACCAAACCTCACCTCCTATATTACGAAGAGGCCCAGAAGAAAAAGAATTTGCATTTCTAACTCCAAGCATTCCATTACGCACATCTCCAAAACTAGGTAATCCTTTAATCCCTACTCTTAATTCATCCTCCTCAAAAGGAGTCTCAGGGTCTACTTGTTCTGCAGCTTCATTAAAATAAAAGATTTCATCAGGGTTATTATCCATAAACGATTGGAACTCGTTATTAATAATCTTAGATTTTACCCTTTGCAATAATTCTAAAGGAACATTAATCTCATTTACAGCTGGCCATACATCTGTATCTGAAGAGGCACCAAAAGGAGTTTTTACTAATGCTTTTTCTATCTGATAAAAATTAGAGTTCAAATCTGTACCTATCCTCAGAAAGCCGACCATCTCAAGGTCTTGTAATTTAGTTTCATCTTCTACAGGAAGACCATCTTGAGTACTACCTCCAGCAGATAAACCTTCGGCATGAAGAAACATACGAATTCTACTATACTGCCTTAAGTCAAGATTATAATACTTAAACACGCCTCGCCCATCTTGAGGTTCAAGCTCGTCTACTCTAATAGACAAACAAAATTCATTTTCACAAATATTATTATTATTATTATTGAGTCGTTCTCTTACTACTCCTGGAGGTAACACATAGTTAATAGGAACCCTTTGTTCATTTGCTTCTATATTAACTGCTGCTACTTCAAACAAGGTAGGATCTGCGTTATTTACTTGATTACTCTCATTAGGATCTAGTGTGAGTAAATATCTTCTAAAGTCTCCTCTAACGAGATCTAAAGTCCCAAATCGCAATACCACAGGAGCTTCCCAATCATTCATATACATACGCATAAAACGTATAGCTCTAAAGTCAGAAATACCACCTACTGTATTATCGAATTGATTAACAGGTACTCTAAACTGAACCCATCGTGTAGGGATTTCTTCACCTGTTTGAGTTGTTACAGATATTTGACGTACATCTGTTACAAAATCATTATTCTCTACAGAGAGAGAAGTTGGATTAATGGGAATATTATATTCATAATACGCATCAATAGTATTCATCGTATTATCTCGGTTCACATCTTCTACATCTGGAAAAGTAGTACTTCCTCTATCTGTTTGAGAAACTTCTACAGGTGAGTTTCCTTGTAAATTGTTAAATTCTCGATAACGATCTACAACACCTCCTGAGGTATTTAAAAAGTAAGTATAATTATCTCCTGAAGGATCAGGAAGTGAGGCAAAACTAGGATACCTCTGTGCTTCTTCTATATCACTCAACCCATCATACCCAACATCCTGATTAGTACGTTGCACTCCTTCTGTATCAAAGGCATATACCAGGGATTGATTAGAAGGTATTTTACCCCAATTTGTGCTTATCGTAGATTCATCTCCTCCATCATTAGGAAGACCGTTCTCGTATTGCTTTCTTCCATCTTTTAAAATATCTTCAGAAATACTACCTAGGTTTAAGCTAAGGTTTCCTCCTGAATTTGTTGTATCTCCATTACCAAAAAAAGGATCTAGCAACCAAAATTCTACAAATTCAATATTAGACTGTTCAAAGTCTGTAGCTGTAAGCTGCCTCATAATACCTCCAAAGTTTTCTCTTGGATTTTCAAGTGTATTATCTACCGCATCTGGACTAAAGTTATAAGGACCACGTTCTTCTGGAAAATATGCAAGATCTAAGGTAAACAAGGCTTGTGTTTGCCCTACTACAATATCTTGTTGTGGAAAAATCTCATCTCTAAACACACGTCTTGTTTCTGGAAAAGAAAGATCTGCCTCAGTAATTTCATCAGGACGCTGGTTATTATAAAAAATAGGGTCAATTGTATACCAAGCAAGTTTTGCCCTTTTAAACCCTACCGCCAAATCATCGTTTTGTAGTTCTCCTCCAAAACCTACAGGAGCAGAAGATAAAGACCACTGTAGAGGACTGCTAATATCAATACTTGTTTGTGAACCTTCAAAATCTTCTATAAAAGAAGTCGCTTCTCCATTAAAATCAGAACCTTGAGGGGTTCCTGGTGATAAATAAGCCAACTCTCCCCTTACAGAGAAGTTAGACGCAGCGTCTGTGTCTATATTTGGTAATTTATTAACAAACCTAGTTAAGAATGGTAACTCTGTAGAATACTGCGTATTTAAACCAAAGATTGTATTATTAATAGGTTCAAAATTAAAGGTTGCCTTTTGTGTAAGCGGACGCTCATTTAATTTTAAAAATGTTCCTCCAACCACAAAATCATCTGTAAATCTATGCTCTACATTAATCCCTGTAAATCGCTTACTCTGTTGCCCAAAAACAGCATTATTCTCTACCGATGCGGAAATAGGAATTCCAGAAGCCTCTAATGACTTATCCAAGATAATAACACGCCCTATCTGATAGTTTACTGTATAATCTAATCCTTCTACAAGCACCCTACCTCCAGCCGTAACGGTAACAGACCCTTGCGGAATATTAAATGCTCCTAAAGGAATACCACTCTCTTGAGTAGACCTATAACGCCCTTTTAATACAAATTTATTTTTCTCTGCATTATCTCGAGCAATCGTCTTTGTAGACTTATAAAGGGAACGGTATACAAATTTATCTTGATGAGGGTTAAACGTACCAATCTCTGCATCATCATTATTCTGCCCATCGTCATACACTTCTGCATCACTTATCCTAAGTTGATTAAATAGGCTTTCGCCAAAAGGCTCTACCGTAGTAAATATAATACTCCCGTTACGGGTATGCACAGTAGTTCCTGGTACAAAATCAAAAAAACCATCTCCACCAACTTGCGGGTCTCCAAAACTCGTAAGTCTATCTAGATTAAAAAGTTGTAAGAGTGTATTAGACTCCAGCGGATTTTCTGCCCCAAAAGCATTAGGGAGTGGGGCTCCTTCAACCGGTGTTATAAAATTAAGAGGTGATGGATCTGCGTACACAATATTCATTCTAAATCCATCTTGCTCTAAATCAAAAGCACCTAAAGGGTAGATGTTTTTCATCATAAGGTCCCAGATAGGTTCTTCTACATTAGTAAGATTACTCTTAAGCATTTTTACTACTAGGTTCTGTGGGGTTCCAGCCAATCCAGGTGGTATAAAATTATCGTCTATACCATCTGCATTATTATCTAAAGCTTCAAAAACCCCATCGCCATTTGTATCTGCATCAGCAATATCTGCAATACCATCTCCATCTTGATCTGTCTGTACTTGTGGGCTATCTGCATCTGCAACATCAGGGATTCCATCACCATCTGTATCTGGGCGATTACCATTAGTAGCATCCACCCCATCATTAGCAAATTCTCCTACTTGAAATACTTGTCCTCCTACAGTGTATTGAAATGCTACTCCTAAAACTTCATCATTATTAAGCCTTTGGTTTAAGGAAATATATCCTAATTGCGGGTATACTGTATACTGATTTACATCTAGTTTACGCGCATTTTCCAACAACACATAATCAGTCCCATCCTCTACTTGTACTCCCCCAAAACCATCTTGTACTGTTGCAATATCACGTATAGAAGAGTTTAGCACCGACTGTACATTAGAATTTTCTATCCCTCTAGGGTTAAAATCGTTATTTGAGTTATCTGGAAAAGCATCTACTACATTATTAATAAAACCCGTTGGCGGAAAACCTAATCCTATGTTTGATGGATCTGATTCTCCTATATCCTGTATAGCAATGATATTACGTGAATTATTAGTTTGTGCTTGCCTATTTGTTATCCAAGCCTCTACACGCGTAATCTGTATATTATTATTTATAAATGGGTAGTTCTCTAGCGATTGATCATAAATATCTCTAAAGTAATGTGCTAAGAAAAAGTGTCGGTTTTCATCATAATCCAATGCAAATACTTCAAAATCCTGAACCGTTGCTCCTCCTTCTGAAGTTACTGTTCTAGGTTGAGATCTATTTTCTGCAAAAACAGCCGTTACATTTGTTTTTCCAAACTGCAATTCTGTCTTAACCCCAAATAAACTTTGTGACCCTTGTATTAAAGCACTGTTAAGAGGTAAAGCTACGTTACCTACTTCAATCTTTTGGATAATATCATCTTCTGTAGGAGTGTACTCTAACTTTATCTGATTCTGAAAATTAAAAGTAGACTCTGTATCATAGTTAGCGGTTACTTGTAGTCGTTCTCCAACCTTACCTAATAAGCTCAAACTAATTCTTTGATCAAAATCTAAAGTAGCATTACTTCTGTTTCTAGGTGATAATGCAGGATTATCTTGTTTTGTAAACAATACCCCTAGATCCACCTCTACAGAACCTGTAGGAGTAAACTCAATCTCATCTCCCCCAAAAATAGATTTAAACGCATCCGACTTTACTTGAAAAGCGGGAAGTAAACTATTTGCATTTTCTTTGCCTTCTTCAGTACGTCCATCTGCTGCTGCAATCTTCTTTTCAAAGTAACGCTTCATATCTTCCTCACGTACTCTACGCTCATATTCTTCTGGCGTTAATATTAGGGGGTAATTAACATTAAAACTCCCTAACTTTTCTGTGTACACATATCTATCCAATTCTGGATCATATGTATACTTAGACTCAATACTATTTGGATTAGGCAGCTGTAAAGACCCTAAAGAAAACCCTGTTTTAGGAGAATCTTGCCCTTCATCCTCTACTGGATCTTCCTGCGCAAATAAAGTTGTTGTCCCTAAAAAAAGAACACTTACAAAACAAGCTAAGTGTATATATCTCTTCGTGTATTTCTTTAAGTTCAAAATTGTCTTATAATTTTTTTAGCGCTTCTTTTATAATTGTTTCTACAGTCGCATTAGGTGATTCTTGAAGAATACTCGCGCATACTTTATCTGCTTGTTTTCTAGCAAAACCTAATGTCTCTAAAGCAGATAACGCTTCTTCTTTAGTTGTATTGCTCGAAACTGCAGATTCTACATCAATATCGAACACTTTTAAGATTTTATCTTTAAGATCTAAAATAACACGTTGTGCCGTTTTCGCCCCTATTCCTTTAATTCCCTGTATTGTAGCAGCATCTCCTGAGGCTATTGCCTGTTTTACTTGGTCTGGGTGCAAAGAAGAAAGCATTGTTCTTGCTATACTCGCTCCTATACCTGATACAGATATAAGAAGTTTAAAAATCTCCCGTTCCATTTTATCTGCAAAACCATATAAGGTATGGCTATCTTCTTTTACTTGAAGATAAGTGTATAAACGTAGTGCTTCCCCTTCTGGAATAGCAGAGAATGTATGTAAAGATATATTAATAAAATACCCCACTCCGTTACAGTCAATAATGACGTGCGTCGGGTTCTTTTCAATAAGTCGTCCGCTTAGGTGCGTTATCATTTATTCAAGCATCAATTAGAAGGTGTAAATGTATGAAAATTACTACATCTAACCCGAGCGCTATCTATACTATTAACTTTTTACTTATGTTTTTAAATAAGCAAGAAAATAACACTAAAATAGTCTCCTCAAAAATTATTCTATACCGTATTTTTCTTTCTTCTGAGCATCTACAACTGTTATTGCTGCCATATGCACAATCTCATCTACACTAGCCCCTAATTGCAAAACATGCACTGGTTTACTCATTCCTAACATTATAGGTCCAATACTATCTGCCTCTTCTAATTCTTTAATTATTTTATAGGTAATATTTGCACTATCTATATTAGAAAAAACCAAGGTATTTACCTTACGACCTGCTAGTTTAGAAAAAGGAAATTTACTTTTAAGCATCTCTTGATTAAGAGCAAAATCTGCTTGTAATTCTCCATCTACTATAAGATCTGGGTAGTATCTATGCAAATAAGACACTGCCTCTCTCATTTTAGTTGCCTTAGGATTATTAGACGACCCAAAATTAGACTATGAGGTCATTGAAACAACAGGTTCTAGTCCAAACATTTTTACAGTAGTCGCAGTCATCTGAGCGATTTTTGCCAAGTCGCTAGCTGATGGATCAATATTAATAGATGTATCTGCCAAGAATAAAGGTCCCCTAGCAGTAATCATAAGATTTGTAGCCGAAATTTTTCGCACTCCT
>CAZJRA010000031.1:0-9738 GCA_964548335.1 uncultured Flavobacteriaceae bacterium
ACACAAAAAACATGTTTAAATACACTATTTTAATATTTTTATTATGATTTTTAAGAATGTTTTATTAACTTAGGAAGACTAAACCACTACTAAGATTCTAAATCAAGGTAGCAGAAAAACTAGTCAGATGATACAAATTACTTTTAGGAGTAATGTTTACTCCACACGACACGTTATCATTTTATTTATTGTTCTTTTCCTACAAAATACTATCGTATTAGCCCTTAAAGACAGTAAGCCAGTTATAGCCTGCACCGGAACGATAGTAAATTCTTTTCTTCATAATGATAGTTTTAAAAGCAATTTTGGAGATTGGACACAAGACATAACTGATAATGGAAATTGGACAAGAAATCTTAACGGAACTCATTCTGGAGAAACAGATCCTGATAATATAATCATGATTAACACAAAAGCTAACCATGAAATCACATTACATAACAAAAATAACACTACAGTAACTCAACAAGGAGATGAGGACCATATAGATAGCGATGGAAATGTTATTTGGAATACTGTTAAAAATAGTGGTTATAATTATGACATCGCAGGAATAGGAAGAGATGATGATTCTAACTTTTATCAAAAACAATCAACAAGTAGCAATCCTTCTAGTGTAATTACTATGGGGCTTACAGATATATTTGACACAAACTCTCAGAATCTTACTTCAAACCCAAATGATATTCCTAATCAGAGCTTTTTGATTTGGGGAAATGATAATAGATCTTTTACTGCCGCTCCTCCTATAATCGTAGATATGAGTGCGGGTATCTCTGGTTTATCTAGCATCGTAGAGTTTACATCAATAACAAGATCTTGGAAAGTAGTAGAAACAGGTTCTGTTGCAGAAGTTAAAGTAAGAATTCCTGAAGCTGCTTTGTCTTCAACAAAAACACCTATTGGAGATTACTTTATGATTATTTCTGACACTCCAGACTTTAGCCCTTCGTCTGAATATCGCATTATGACTTTAGACAATGCAAATCTTGAAACGATGTATGATTTTGATGGAGTAAAATATATAACTTTTGGTTTTGCTCCTGAATTTTATTTTGACCGTACAATTAGTTTTAATGGTATTAGAAATTACTTAGATGCCGATGACAACTTAGATTTAACAGGCCCTTTTACGGTTTCTTTTTGGATGAAACGTGATAATACTGGTACGCATACTGTTTTATCAAAAAGTGATGTAGGTTATACTGAAGGATATGAAGTTAGAGTATTAGACAATGGACGTGTTAATATGAGATGGAGAGATGCTAGAGGAGTAAATCAAGCATTAACATCATTTTCAAGCGTACCTAGAAATAAGTGGCATCAAATTGCATTTACATACGACGGTACTCAACTATCTGTATATATAGATGGAATGCTAGATAGATCTGCTAATAGAAATGCTCCCGTAAGCTCTTCAAGACACTTTTTAATTGCTGCAGAAGATGAGAGATCCCCCTCTAATTTTTATAAAGGAACTATAGATGAAGTAAGAGTTTGGGATATTAATTTATCACAAGACCAGATTCGTTTTATAATGAATCAAGAAATTGAAGAAAGTACAGATTTAACAGTTGCAGGTAAAATTGTGCCTACTACCATTTCTAAAAATGAGTTCTCAACAACTATGTGGACTTCGTTACAAGGATATTTTCCAATGAACAGATATACATTTACAAATGTAAAGGATGAATCTAGTAATGGTCTTATTGCTGCCATTAGAAACCTCGATACAGTAGATTTCCAAACAGCTCCACTTCCTTATATATCTAATAATGATGGAAATTGGACTAATATCAATACTTGGATACATGGTAATACTCAAACTTTACCAGGCGCTCCTACTATTGTTGACAACACGCTTACTATAGATTGGAATATTGTTCAAACGGCACATAACATTACAACTAATGCAAACAATACAGTATTAGGCCTAGAGGTTTTGGCTAATGAATTAAGTATTGAAAATGATAGTAAAATGGAAGTAACTCATTACTTAAGATTAAATGGTCTTATGGATCTTGTAGGTGCTTCTCAACTAGTACAGACAGAAAACAGTGATCTTGAAACAACAAGTATTGGAAGGCTAGAAAAAGATCAGCAAGGTACTTCGGACATTCATACTTATAATTTTTGGAGTTCTCCAGTAAGCATTAGAAATATAAGTGCTAATAATCAAGGTTATACAGTATCAGACATCATGAAGGATGGCACCAATGAAGCAAGTCCAAACAGTATTCTTTTTACAGGTGGTTTAGACGGGGCAGCAACATCTCCTGTAACTATTAGTGCTGCTTGGTTATATAAATTCACTAATAATCCTGCAGGGGACTACTCTTCTTGGCAATACACAGGACCGTCAGGTCATATATCTCCTGGAGAAGGCTTTACTATGAAAGGGTCTGGAACAGGAAGTATAACATCTCCTCAAAATTATATGTTTGTAGGAAAACCTAATAAT
The DNA here is from genome assembly GCA_964548335.1 of uncultured Flavobacteriaceae bacterium. Taxonomy (GTDB): domain Bacteria; phylum Bacteroidota; class Bacteroidia; order Flavobacteriales; family Flavobacteriaceae; genus Dokdonia. Next base: position 2,462 of record CAZJRA010000031.1, read on the forward strand.
AGCACCGATACAGATGAAATAACATTACACATAAATGCTAATAATCAATACCTTGTAGGAAACCCTTTTCCTTCTGCCTTAGATGCTAATGATTTTATACAAGACAACCCTCACCTAGACGGTACTTTACATTTCTGGCAACATTGGGGAGGCGGTACTCACGTATTAGCTGATTATCAAGGAGGGTATGCAACTTACACGCTTGCAGGAGGAGTACCTGCTGTAAGCCATCCAGACGTAAGTCAAACAGAAATTGGTACTATTACACCAGGAAGGTACATCCCTGTAGGTCAAGGCTTTTTTGTAGAAGCAACTACAACAGGTAACATCACAATTAATAACTCACAAAGAAACTTTGTAAAAGAAAATTGTGAGTCTTCGTTCTTTTTCTTCACAGATAACGATAATAACACGACTTCTTCTACCAAAAAATCAAACGTAGATGAGCAAATAGATGACTCATCGTATGATGCTCCAGATATGAGACAAAAAGTTAGATTTACATTTGACTCACCGCAACAGTTCCATAGAGAATTATTACTTACGGTAGATAATCAAACGACAATGGGTTATGATAGAATGTACGACGGAATTAGTTTTGGAGAAACTAAAGATGATATGAAATGGGTAATAGAAGAAGAACAAGGAGTTATCCAGGCGATACCAGAAGTTCAAGACTTTGTAGAACTACCATTAGTAATTACTACTGCAACAGCAGGAGTATCGTATATCAAGATATCACATATAGACAATGAGAATCTGACATCAGAAATTTATTTAAAGGACAACGTACAGAATTCTATGACCAACCTTAAAGATGAAATAGTTTCTATCCAATTAGACGCTGGAGAATATAACAATAGGTTTTCTATCGTCTTTAAAGCAGGTGAAAGTGACGAGACTTCTAATGAAGATAAACCTATTAGCATTGATATTAATGAAGGGGATACTACTAGTGATGATGAAACTAACACACCTAATGATACAGATACGTCAAATGACAGTGAAACTAACCCATCTGATGATACGGATACATCTAATAATAATGAAACAAATACATCAGACGATAACGAAAATGAAAAACCTAATAATGACGTCTTCTCAATTAACATAGAAGATGAAGAGAACGAAACAAGCTTAATTTATGACAGCACAAATAACTCTCTTACTATCTCTAAAGATGTAACTACGGTAATTAATCAAGTAAAAATATACAACCTCTTAGGCCAAATTGTTGAACAATGGAAACCTATTTTAGGTACAGATTATATAGAGCTTCCTGTAAGCAATGTAAGCACCGGAACTTATATCGCATACCTAGAAACAGAAACAGGCTTTATTTCTAAAAAAATTATTATTAATTAATTGAGATTTACATAATAAACCTCCATAAAAAAAGGCCTTCTATAACTAGAAGGCCTTTTTTGGTTTTTAAAGAATGTAAAATACTACTTCTTAAACTTAGCGTATTTATTCTTGAATTTGTCAATTCTACCAGCTGTATCTACTAGCTTAGCCTTACCTGTATAGAAAGGGTGAGAAGATCTTGAGATTTCCAACTTTATAAGTGGATACTCAACGCCTTCTACCTCTAAGGTTTCTTTTGTTTCTGCAGCAGATTTAGTTAAAAATACGTCATCATTAGACATATCTTTAAAAGCTACTATTCTAAAATTTTCTGGGTGTATACCTGCTTTCATATCGTTCAAATATTATCTTTCGCAATTTTTCGAGCTGCAAATTTATGTATTTTTTTAATAGAAACAATAATAAATAACTTAAAAATGATACAATCACGTATCTTGTCACCGCAATGTAACGTTTTAATATCTTTGTACACTAACCCATCAAACCAAATGAACTTATAATTATGGAAAATCCAAACGCTTCAATAAAAAAATTAATGATAAACTACGGCATACTCTTAGGGGTTATAAGTGTTTTAATTAATGTTATTGCTTATGCTACAGACACACATTTACAACCACATTGGTCTGCTCAATTAATTGGATTCTTAATTTTTGTCTCTATTGTGGTTATTGCACACAAAGCATTTAAGAAAGAAAATGATGGATATATGAAGCTAGCGCAAGCTCTTAAAATAGGTTTAGGCATTGCTCTTATTTCAGTATTGATAGGTATTGCATATACCTATCTACTAATGAATGTAATAGAGCCTACATATATGGACCAAGTGATAGAGATACAACAACAAGCGATGATAGAAATTAATCCTGAGATGTCGCAAGAACAAATAGATATGTCTATGGAGATATCTAAGAAATTTTCAGGCACTGGAGTTGTCATTGCTTATCAATTAATTGCTGCATTATTTTTTGGGTTTATCATATCTCTAATTTCTGGTATTATTCTAAAAAAAGAAAAATCTTACGAAAACGCTTAAACCCTATTTATGCAACTAACTGTTGTCATCCCCTTCCTTAATGAGGAAGAGTCTTTAAAAGAATTACATCATTGGATTTCAGACGTTCTGGACACCAATGGTTTTTCTTATGAACTTATTTTTGTAGATGATGGTAGTACCGATGGAAGTTGGCAAGTTGTAGAGACGCTTTTACAAACCCGCCTGTCAGACCAGAAGGGACATAACACCATAAAAGGAATACGGTTTAATCGTAATTACGGAAAGTCTCAAGCATTACACGCAGGCTTTGCGGCTAGTAGTGGAGACGTAGTGATTACAATGGATGCTGACTTACAGGATAATCCAGAAGAAATTCCAGAACTCTATACAATGATTACTCAAGAAGGCTATGATTTAGTCTCAGGGTGGAAGAAAAAAAGATACGACTCTGTACTAGCAAAAAACATTCCTAGTAAATTGTTTAATGCTGCAGCAAGACTTACAAGTGGCTTGGCGCTACACGATTTTAATTGCGGCTTAAAAGCCTACAAAATCGAGGTAGTAAAAACGGTAGATGTGTATGGCGAAATGCATAGATACATCCCCGTACTTGCAAAAAATGCAGGGTTTACTGCAATAGGAGAAAAAGTAGTACAACATCAAGCTCGAAAATACGGCACAACAAAATTTGGTATGGAACGATTTATTAACGGCTTTTTAGACTTATTAAGTATCTGGTTTTTATCTAAGTTTGGAAAAAGACCTATGCACCTTTTTGGAGCATTAGGAGTACTTATGTTTTTAATTGGGTTTGGTTTTTCACTATACCTAGGTATACACAAGCTCTACCTCCTACCCGATGGCAGACTTATTACAGACAGGCCACAATTTTACATAGCCCTTGTAGCTATGCTTATAGGGGTACAACTCTTTATCGCTGGGTTTTTAGGAGAACTCATCTTGCGTTCGCGTAAAGAAGAAGCTAGATATACTGTTAAAGAAACTCTTTAGCCTTTAGTTAGTTATCATAAAATAGTAGATACTTCAACATCCTTATAACTCGTAAATTACACCTGATTTAATCGTTATTATTTTAAAAGGATAATCGAGTAATTACCTGTAAAAAATTAACACAAAAACGTAACTTTGTACAAAGCAATTATATGATTTATCACAACCCTGATATATTAGAAAAAGCCAATGCTTGGCTACAAGATAGTTTTGACGCTGTTACACAAGAACAGATTAAAGAACTTATCGCACATAATCCAGAAGAGTTAGAAGACAGTTTTTATAAAAACCTTGAATTTGGCACTGGAGGAATGCGAGGTATTATGGGAGCAGGTATAAATCGTATTAACAAGTACACCCTTGGAAAAAACACTCAAGGGCTCTCTCAGTATCTAAAAAAGCAGTTTCCTAATGAGCAAATTAAAGTAGCTATTGCCTACGATTGCAGGCATAATAGTGATACCCTTGCTCAGATAGTTGCAAATGTATTTTCGGCAAATAATATTCAGGTATATTTATTTTCTGAGTTACGCCCTACTCCAGAACTTAGCTATGCTGTAAAACACTTAAACTGTCACTGTGGTATTGTACTTACGGCAAGTCATAATCCTCCTGAGTACAATGGTTATAAAGTATATTGGCAAGATGGAGGACAGTTAGTTCCGCCACAGGATAAAGAAATTATTGAGCTTATCAATACATTAGATTTTTCTGATATACAGTTTGAAGCTAATCCTTCACTCATTAGCACTATAGATACCGAAGTAGATAACGCTTTTATAGAGGCAAGCTTACGCAATGTATCTTTTAATACTCCTGCAACAGTAAAAGAAGACCTAACTGTGGTCTTCACTTCTTTACACGGTACGTCTATTACAATCATACCAGAAACGTTACAAAGAGGAGGCTTTACCAATGTACATATTGTACAAGAGCAGGCTACACCAGACGGCAATTTTCCTACTGTAAAGTCACCGAATCCAGAAGAACCTGCTGCTTTAAAAATGGCTTTAGACTTAGGCAAAAAAGTACAGGCAGACATTGTGATAGGTACAGACCCAGATTGTGATAGATTAGGTATTGCAGTACGTGGAGAAGACGGGAGCTTAGCTCTCTTAAATGGGAATCAAACAATGATTCTTATGACAGATTACCTCTTAGAGCGCTTTCGCGAAAGCGAAAGTCAGCATTCATCACCATTTATAGCTTCTACCATTGTTTCTACTCCTATGATGGAGTGCCTTGCTGCTTCTTATGATGTAGAGTGCAAAACGGGCCTTACAGGTTTTAAATGGATTGCTAAAATGATAAAAGACCACCCTCAACAACATTTTATAGGAGGTGGAGAAGAAAGCTTTGGGTACATGGTAGGAGACTTTGTAAGAGATAAAGATGCTGTTACCGCTACCCTACTCGCTTGTACTCTTGCTGCCGAAGCAAAAGCAAACAAACTTACCCTTTTTGAAAAATTAAAAATGCTATATGTAAAACACGGTTTTTATAAGGAAAGCCTTATTTCATTAGTAAAAAAAGGTAAAAAAGGAGCTGAAGAAATTAAGCAAACAATGGTTACTCTTAGAGAGAACCCTATGAAAGAGATAGACGGTAGTCCTGTAATAGCGATAGAAGATTATCAAGCGGCTACTAAAAAAGACCTCATCGCAGGAAGTGTGACTCCTTTGGATATTCCGAAATCTAATGTGCTTATCTATTATTTAGAAAATGGTAGTAAAGTAGCAGCCAGACCTAGTGGTACGGAACCTAAAATAAAATTTTACCTCAGCGTTCAAGAATCCTTGACTAGTGTAAAAGAGTATGACAGTATTTCTGCTATCTTAGACCAGCGTATAAATGGTATAAAAAATGCCCTAGGAGTATAAGCTTATTTTGCTTTCGCGAAAGCTATATTTAACACAACCCCATGAATTACTTTAAAAAGATTCTAAAATTTGCAATCCCTTATAAAAAGTACGGTGTTTTAAACATTGTATTTAATATATTGTATGCTTTTTTTGGAACCCTTTCTTTTATTTCTCTAATTCCAATGCTTAAAGTACTTTTAGGAGAAACCACTCCTTTAACTGCCAAGCCTGTTTACACAAATATGAGTAAACTGAAAGGTTTTTTAGAAGACTACCTAAATTATTACGTCACACAAACTAAAGAAATAGAGGGAGAAATTTATGTCCTCACTGTAATGGTGATACTTGTAATAAGTATGTTCTTTCTTAAAAATCTCTTTGGATACCTTGCTATGTACTTCATTACTTTCTTACGTAATGGCGTATTAAAAGATGTGAGAAATGCATTGTACAAAAAGACTGTAGGCTTGCCTATTAGTTACTTTTCAGAAAAAAGAAAAGGAGACACTATCGCACGTATCACATCAGATGTGCTCGAAGTACAGCACTCCTTTTTATCTATACTAGAATTAATCGTTAGAGAACCTTTAATGATATTGTTTACCATCACGATGATGCTCTTAATAAGTGTAGAGCTCACTGTATTTGTATTTATATTTATTCCTATATCAGGTTTTATCATCTCTCGTGTAGGAAAAAGCTTAAAGAAAAAATCATCTCACGTACAAGCAGAACAAGGGTACTTTTTATCGTTAGTAGAAGAAACCTTAGGAAGCCTTAAAATCATAAAAGGATTTAATGCAGAGCCAAGAATTCAAGGTAAATTTGAAGAATCTACAACCCGCTTTTTTAAGTATTCTACTAAACTGTCACATAGACGTAATCTTGCTTCGCCTATAAGTGAGTTTTTAGGTATTTGTGTTATTGCCATCCTTCTATGGTATGGAGGAAACATGGTGCTTATAGAAAAAACGCTAGACGCTTCTAGTTTTCTTATCTATATGGGGCTTGCTTACAATATCCTTACCCCTGCTAAAGCTATTTCTAAAGCCAGTTATTCTATAAAAAAAGGAGATGCTGCCGCTGCTAGAATATTAGAAATTCTCGAAACAGAGAGCACTATTACAGACCTCCCTAACGCAAAGGAAACCGCTCCTTTTTCAAGTGAAATAGCTTTAGAAAACATCACTTTTAGTTATGAGGAAGATGCGGTATTACACAATTTTTCAACCACTATTAAAAAAGGAGAAACCGTAGCTCTTGTAGGGCAATCAGGTTCTGGAAAGAGTACGATTGCCAATCTAATTACTCGTTTTTATGATGTAAATGAAGGCAGTATAAAGATAGATGGAGAAGATATAAAAACACTCACTAAAAAGAGCTTAAGAGACCAGATGGGGCTAGTTACTCAAGATGCTATCTTATTTAATGACAGTATCCGTAACAATATTAATTTAGGAAATAGTGAGGCTACAGATAAAGAAATCATAGAAGCCTTGAAAATTGCGAATGCTTGGGAGTTTGTAAAGGAGTTGCCTACAGGCCTTGACACCACTATTGGCGATGGAGGTAATAAACTGAGTGGAGGTCAAAAACAACGACTATCTATTGCTAGAGCTGTATTAAAAAACCCTCCTATTATGATTCTAGACGAGGCTACCTCTGCCCTAGATACAGAAAGCGAGCAACTTGTGCAGAAAGCGTTAGAAAACATGATGCTGAACAGGACTTCTATCGTTATTGCACACAGACTAAGTACAATTCAAAAAGCAGATAAAATACTCGTCTTACAAAAAGGTAAGATTATAGAGCAAGGCAAGCATCAAGAGCTTTTAGAGGCAAAAGGTATGTATTACAAGCTTGTCTCTATGCAATCTTTAGATTAACTCATTCTTACATAAAACAAAATCGGCTATCCACAAGATAACCGACTTCTTAAGCTAAGTTATTTACCTTGTTATAACTGCATTCGGCTTGCACCGATCCAAATTGCTATATTTTTTGCAAGCAAAAAACCCCGCCATTTGGATAGCAGTTAT
>CAZJRA010000032.1:0-9674 GCA_964548335.1 uncultured Flavobacteriaceae bacterium
AGATAATACCTTACAATTAGTAAGGTTATCCATTACTAGCTTTCTGTTACGAGTTCTTAATTTTACGACTGCACCTGTTTATTCATGTTGCGAGTAATTAGACGCAACAAACGGTAAGAATAAAAAAAAGAGACTAACCATCTCAAAACAATTGGATTTTCAAAGAATGTATTATTAAGAAACGGTCAAAAAAAAGGCTGACCACCTAAAGTCAAGAATGTGAAAGCTGTATCGAAGACACTAAAATAAATACAGATGCGTTATACTTAAGCAATGAAAAGCAAAAGAGTAATTGCGAAATATTAAAATCTTTCAGAAAAAAGAGCAAACTCCGTAGCTACTTTTTTTTTAATCGTTAGGTCTAAAAAAAGATAGAATAGCCTTTACCGGATACGGAAGTTCTCAACCAATTTCAACAAACAAAACAGAAGAAGGGCGCAATAAAAATAGAAGGGTTGAATTTAAAATATTGCAAAATGAATAAACACAACAATATGCATAATTCAAACTGTTTCTTTATCTCCTGAATCTATAAAAATCTTTTGAACCCGCCCAACAATAACAAAAAAGTCACCCAATGATGAAATTTTCAATTTTACTACTATTTTCTCTTACTGTTCTTTCTGGAATAAGTCAGAATCAAATAATAGATTCTGAATCAAAAGAACCCGTGTCTTACGCACATATTAAATCAATTAGTAAAGGAAAAGGAATCATTTCAGATTATAATGGATTTTTTAATTTGGATTCATCATTTAGCAAATTGGATTCCGTCATAATTTCATGCATTGGATACGACAATAAAGAAATATTGATTAGTCAACTATTAAAAAACAAAGTAGTAAAATTAACTCCAAGTACACAGGATCTCACCGAAGTTATTGTTACATCAAAAAAAACTAAGCATCGATTAAAAAAAATAGGATTCACAAAAAAACCTAATAAAAACAGATATCCAGGATATCTAAATCATATTGGATTTGGTAAAAATGGTCAGCAAAAAGCAATATTTTTTCCGAATAATTATTCGATCCCAGGGTATTTAAAAAACATTAATGTGTACGTATCAGATTCGGGTTATCCAGATGCACATTTTAGAGTTCACGTATATGAATGTAATGAATTTGAAACGAAACCTGATAAGGAATTAACTAAATCTAATATTATTACCTCTGGCACAAAAGGAAATGAGTGGGTTACTATTGATATGAGTAACGAACATATACAAATTGGAGAACAAGGATGTTTTATAGGAATTGAATGGTTTGATGCTCCTAAATCAAAATTTTATCAGGACACTATTTCCATTAATGGTCGAACTTGGGATGAGATTAAAAATAATAATAAATATAAAGGTATTATCCATTTGAGTATAAAAAAGGGTAATGGTGCTGTTCTAGGTGGCTCCTATAAAAAATATAAATATTCAAAGCATAAAAACTGGCTAAAGACTAGTGATGGATGGAGAAATAGAAATTTTTCGGAATCAAAGTTTTATACTCCCGAAACGGTTCCTAATGGAATACCATCTGGTACTATTCCTGACAATTCTTATCTAGAGGTTTTGTGTGTTAACATTGATGTTTCTTTCCCTGAGAATAAAATGGACTTAATCTATAACGAACCTAAAAGGAGAAAATTGAATGAACTTGGAAAGGTAAAAAAAGATTTATTCAAGTATCCTCAAAATAGTATTAACGAATTATTTTCCTCCCTTATTAAAACTCTTGAAAATAATGATATAGTTTATGCATATAAATATCTCTCTGTGTATGAAGAAGATCAATTAAATAAAATACTATCAGAGGTTATTGATGCAGAACATGAAAACTATATCTCTAATGAAGAAAAAAATGAAATTGTAAAAACTTTAAATCAATACAAATTAATGCTTGACTCAGCCGTTTTAACCAAAATTGATGATAAACATTTCAAACTATTTATTGATGAGGTTGTGTATAATCTAATAATTGATGACGGTTTATGGAAGATAAACCCTTATAGCTACAAAATATATGAATAACGGATCATTCCCATAATTTTTTGTATTGATCCATACATACTCCGTGACTTTCCTTCTTAAAAACAAAAAACCCGATCAAAAGATCGGGTTTTAATGTGGTACCTCCAGGAATCGAACCAGGGACACACGGATTTTCAGTCCGTTGCTCTACCAACTGAGCTAAGGTACCTCGCATAAGCGGATGCAAATATAATATCTTATTTAGATATAGCAAGACTTTTTTAATAAAAATACTAAATCATTATTTGTAAGTAATTGTACAAAAACTCGATTAAGAGTATATTTACCTCAATAAAAACTAGCAAGTAAAATGGCAGATCAATATTATGACCCAAAAGATTTAAGGAAGTTTGGTAAAATCACAGAATGGAGCGAAGAATTGGGAACGAAATTTTTCGACTATTACAGTACTGTATTTCAAGAAGGTGCATTAACAGAACGTGAGAAATCACTTATCGCACTAGCTGTATCCCACACAGAACATTGTCCTTATTGCATAGACGCATATACAAAAGACGGTTTACAAAGAGGTATCACCAAAGAAGAAATGATGGAAGCTGTACATGTAGGAGCTGCAATAAAAAGTGGCGCTACCCTTGTACACGGAGTTATGATGATGAATAAAGTAAATAAGTTAGACGGATAAAAATACATCTACGCTACACTATTAAAAAAACACCGCCCAATAGGGCTTTCTTATGTCAGCAACAAAATCACTAAAGAAAACAGGAAATGAGCTTGCGCAAGCAAATAAACAATTAGAGATTCTATCTGGTGGAATCTTTAAAGACGAGCTCCCTACGTTTGCTAAAAAAATAAAAGAAACAAATCAGTTTCCCCTACGCCCTCGTAAGCTAGAAATCTTACAAATTAATGTAGGGTATATGTGTAACCAAGTATGCGATCACTGTCACGTAGATGCAGGTCCTGATCGTAAAGAAATTATGACTTGGGAAACTATGGAGCTATGCCTAGACGTAATACGCAATACAGGAGCTCACACATTAGACCTTACAGGTGGGGCTCCAGAAATGAACCCAAACTTTAGACGCTTTGTAGAAGAAGCGAGTAAAGCAGGGATCAAAGACTTTATCGTACGTAGTAACCTAACGATTATACGTGCTAATAAAAAATACTACGACCTTCCTGATTTCTTTAAAAAACACAATGTACATGTAGTATCATCTATGCCACACTGGACGCGTGGCAAAACAGACAAACAAAGAGGTGACGGTGTTTTTGACAAATCCATCAAAGCCCTACAAGAACTTAACTTACGCGGTTACGGGATGCCTGGCAGCAACTTAAGGTTAGACTTAGTTTACAATCCATCGGGAGCTTTTTTACCAGGAGATCAAGCCAGCATGGAAAAGGACTTTAAAAAAGCATTAAAAGAAGATTTTAACATTGAGTTTCACAATCTTTTTGCAATTACCAATTTACCTATCGCACGATTTCTAGACTATTTAATAGCTTCAGAAAACTACGAAGATTATATGTATCAACTTGTTGAAGCATATAACCCTATGGCCGTAAAAAGCGTGATGTGTACAAATACAATTTCTGTGAGTTGGGATGGGTATTTATTTGATTGTGATTTTAATCAAATGCTAGAGCTACCTGTAAACAGTAAGATTAAACACATCTCTGAGTATAATGAGGACATCTTATTAGATCGAGATATTGTTATTTCACAACATTGCTATGGGTGTACTGCTGGAGCAGGAAGTAGTTGTCAAGGAACCGTAGCCTAATATTCTTTTACCGGAGAAAATCCTATACATGAATAAGTTTCTTGTAATACTATCCTTTTATGTAATTTCTGGATGCACTTCTGCACAGTCAGATTTAGACGAAGTGCTTAAAGAATATAATGAAGGGACAGTTCCTTATATTTCTATATCTCAGTTACGTAACAATTTAGACCATTACCTCATCTTAGACACTCGTAAAAAAGAAGAGTATAATGTAAGCCATATTCCTGGGGCTATTTGGGTTTCAGAAAATATGAATGAGGATATTTTTGCTTTCGCGAAAGCAAATAAAGACACCCCAATTGTGGTCTATTGCTCTGTAGGAGTCCGATCAGAAAATTTTGGCGAGCAACTACAAGAAAATGGATTTAGCAATGTAAAAAATTTATACGGTAGCATATTTGCCTGGAAAAACGCTTGTTACAATGTATATGACCAAAAAGAAAGATCTACAGATAATGTACATGTGTTTTCAGACGCTTGGTCGAGCTACCTTAAAACAGGCATTAAAATAACTACCCCTCTTTATGAGTAATTGCTTATTAATTTTTACCCGCAATCCAGAATTAGGAAAAGTAAAGTCCAGACTTGCAAAAGGAGTAGGCAAAGAGAATGCTCTCACTATTTATAAAAAACTACTCCAGCACACTCGAGAAGTTGTTACACAAGTAGATTGTGACCGTTGGGTAGGATACTCTGTATCTATACGTGATAATGACATGTGGGCAACTCGTGATTTTAAAAAATTTAAACAAGAAGGCGACGACTTAGGAGATCGTATGAAACATGCTTTTAAAGCTGCTTTTGCCGCTGGTCATAAAAAAGTAATTATTGTAGGTTCTGATCTTTACGATTTAAGAGCTAGACATATAGAAGAAGCCTTTGCCGCTTTAGATACTCAAGAAACCGTTATTGGCCCTGCAAAGGATGGAGGGTATTACCTTTTAGGAATGAAATCACTCATTCCAGAAGTATTCTCTAATAAAGAATGGGGGACAGAAACTGTATATGAAACTACTTTGGCCAATCTTAACAAAGAAAAACTACATACCTTAGAAGAATTAAATGACATTGACTTTGCCGAAGATTTAAAACCATATCCAGAATTTGAACAATATCTTTAATTTGTAATCTATACGCAAAGAATATAAACTAACTATTAAGTGACTATATCATAAAGCATATGCAAGAATTTATTACAGAAACTACAGAATATCTTAAGAATAAAGGTTTTGACGCTCCACAAATTGGAATTATTCTAGGCACAGGATTAGGGCTACTTGTAGATAAAATAGCTATCGAAAAGGAAGTGAGCTATAACCACATTCCTAATTTTCCAACGGCAACGGTAGAGTTCCATACAGGTAAGCTTATTTATGGCTCTTTAGAAGGTAAAAAAGTAATTGTTATGTCTGGACGTTTTCACGTGTACGAAGGCTATAGTTTACAAGATGTAACCTTTCCTGTACGTATTATGAAAGCATTAGGTATTACATCACTATTAGTTTCTAATGCCGCAGGAGCTGTAAATCTTGATTTTAAGAAAGGAGATTTAATGCTTATAGATGACCATATCAATCTACAAGGAGGCTCTCCCCTCGCCTTTAAAGGAGTAGAAAAACTAGGAGAACGATTTACAGATATGAGCGCTCCTTATGACGCGACACTTAATAAAAAGATAGAGAGTATTGCTTCCGCGAAAGCAATAACGCTTCACAAAGGTGTATATGCTTCGGTAATAGGACCTCAACTAGAAACGAGAGCGGAGTACCGTATGCTTAAAATAATAGGCGCAGATGCTGTTGGAATGAGTACCGTGCCAGAAGTTATTGTCGCTAATCACTTAGGATTAGCTGTTGCTGCAGTTTCTGTATTAACAGATGAGTGCGACCCAGAAAATCTACAACCAATAGACATTCCAGAAATTATTGAAGTGGCTGGTAAAGCCGAACCAAAAATGATTACCTTATTTACAGAGTTAATTAAATCCCTTTAAAGAGATTTACGTAAGTAATTCCTATTTTTACGACTTATAAGCTTTAAAAACTTTACACACATACAAATTTTTATACTCCCATGGGTTATTTAGACGCAACAAACAATTTATATAAAGAAGCAGCACTTACTCCAGATGTAGGGCTTTGCTGTACTACAAATCCTATATGGGAACTTCCTGGTTTGAAGATTCCTAAAATCATGCAAGAGATGAACTATGGTTGCGGTAGCACTGTAAATGCACGTGATCTTACGAATGAGCCTAAAATGCTTTATGTAGGTGTAGGGGGAGGAATGGAATTGTTACAATTCTCTTACTTTAACCGTACAAAAGGTGGTGTTGTAGGTGTGGACGTAGTAGATGAAATGTTAGAAGCATCTCGTAAAAACTTTAAAGAGGCCGAAGAGTTAAATCCTTGGTTTAAAAGTGAGTTTGTTGACCTTAAAAAAGGAGATGCACTTAATTTGCCGGTAGCAGATAACAGTATAGATGTAGCGGCACAAAATTGTCTTTTTAACATCTTTAAAGCAGAAGATTTAAAGAAAGCTATAGAAGAAATGTATCGTGTGTTAAAGCCTCACGGACGTCTTGTTATGAGTGACCCTACTTGTGAGCAGGAGATGAATCAAACACTTCGTGATGATGACCGTTTGAGAGCATTGTGCCTTTCTGGAAGTTTACCTATTGCTGAATATGTAAAAGCATTAACAGATGTAGGTTTTGGTACTATCGAGATCAGAGCTCGTAAGCCTTACCGTATCCTTAATCCTGGAGATTATCCTACAGATGAGTTAATTTATATAGAGTCTATAGAAGTAGCAGCTATAAAAGATCCTATGCCAGCAGATGGTCCGTGTATCTTTACAGGAAAAGCGGCTATTTATTATGGATCTGAAGAATATCTAGACGATAAAGCAGGACATATATTATTAAAAAATCAACCGCTTGCCGTTTGTGATAAAACAGCACAAAACCTTAAAGACTTAGGGCGCGACGATATTTACTTTAGTGAATCTACCTATCATTATGATGGTGGTGGATGCTGCTAATAACATTCTCTAAAATAGTAAGCGCTTCGTTTTACGTAACACCTTATATTTTTAGTTGAGTAAGCTTATTTACGGGAAAACAAACGGGTATTACTTACTTGAATTCTAAAAAAGAAAACAAATGAAACATCTATTTATAGTAACAGGAATCGTAGCAGGAATCATTAGTACTTCTTGTGGAGAAAGCAAAAAAGCTCTTGAAGCAAAAGCAGAAGAGGAAGTAAAGCAAAATGAAGTAGTAAAAGTGGATATTGAGCCTGTAAATGTAATAAAAGACAAGCCTACTACTCCTACAACACCTACTGCCCCTATAGAAGAAGTTGAAGTTGTAATGACTAAAAAAGTGGAAACTCCAGAAATGTCGGAGAAACCAAAAATGGTAGAAACGCCTACTGCGCAAACATCTGCTCCTGTTACTCCAAATATTTCAGAGCCTAAAGTTATAGAAGAAGTCGTGAAGGATAAAATGACTACGGCAGGCACTCCTAGTCATGATACTTTTAATACGCTTTTAGCAACTCACGTTTCGCCGCAAGGCAATGTAAACTATAATGGTTTTAAAAGTAACTGGAGTACACTACGCTCTTACATAAAAGACTTAAGTGCAAAAATGCCTACAGATACTTGGAGCAAAGAAGACAAGCTATCTTATTGGATGAATGCTTACAATGCGATGACCATAGATTTAATCTTACGTAACCAACCTATTGCAAGTATCAAAGACATTAAAGACCCTTGGGATCAACGCTTATGGCAATTAGGAAAAAAATGGTACAATCTTAATGAAATAGAGCATCAGATTTTACGTAAAATGGGAGACGCTCGTATTCACTTTGGAATTAACTGTGCCTCTTTCTCATGTCCTCCAATATTAAACGAAGCTTTCACAGCAGACAAGGTAGATGCACAACTAGAAGCACTTGCAAAAGGTTTTATAAATGACAAACAGCGTAATACCATTACAGAAAACAGTATTGAGATTTCAAAAATATTCTCGTGGTTTGCTAAAGACTTTAAAACTAACGGAACGCTTATAGATTTCTTAAATAAGTATTCTGACACGCCTATTGCATCAAACGCAAAAAAGCGATTTAAAGATTACGACTGGACGCTTAACAAATAATCTTTTGATTACTCCTAAGCTATCTATTGTCATACCCACCCTTAATGAGGCCGAAACGATAGAGCGACTTATTAAGCATCTTAAAAAAATGGCCATACAGCCAGAATTATTAGAGCTCATTGTAGTAGATGGAGGGAGTACAGATGATACCCAATCATTAGCTAAAAAGAATGAAGCAACAGTAATAGAGTCTTCTAAGGGGAGAGCTAAGCAAATGAATGCGGGCGCGGCTATTGCCCAAGGAGCTATTTTATACTTTTTACACGCTGACAGTTTCCCGCCGGAACATTACGACCAACATATCTATAACGAGGTTGGAAAGTTAAACCTCGCAGGATGCTTTAGGATGCGATTTGACAGCAATCACTGGTGGCTTAGACTTGCCAGTTGGCTCACACAGTTCTCATGGCGTGCCTGCCGTGGAGGCGATCAAAGTCAGTTTATCACAAAAAAGCTTTTTGAAAAAATAGGATGTTTTGATGAGTCTTATATTATTTATGAAGATAATGACCTCATCAATAAACTATATGCAATAGATGAATTTGTGGTGATTAATAAAAAACTCACTACATCTGCAAGACGTTACAGGCAAAATGGTACTTGGAGATTACAATATCACTTCTTAGCCATTTATGTAAAAAAATGGATGGGAGCAAATGCAGAGGAGCTGTATGATTATTACAAACGTAATATTGCTTAAAGCGAAAAATCTTTAAAAATACTGCCCTATCCCAAAGACAAATCCGCTTGTGGATGATGGTGTTATACCATAGCCATAATCTACTCTAAAAGTAGCATTAAAAATCTTCTTATGTATAAACCTGAATCCTAAACCTGGGTATATTCGTAAGTTCTGATCATCTCCAAAATCTCCAAAATCTCCTCCTGGGTTACGCCAACTTCCTGCATCAACAAAGGTATTTCCTTGTAACACAAACCAATCTTTATCTAAAAGCGTATATCTATACTCCGTATTAAGCACGACTACCCCAGTACCTCTATCAATCGTATTACCTACCCCACGAACATTTAAGTTATTATCTACAGAAAAAGGAGCAAAGGGAGAATCTGCATTTGTGGCAAGTCCTACTCTAAGTCTATTTGCCCAATTTCCTTTTTCTCCAACAGGTACGAAATATTGAAAATCATTCCACCATATCGCAAAATTGGGTAATGTCTCGTCATTTGCAGAAACATATTGTACATTGAGTGTACTTTTAAACCCACTTACGTTTTGATAATAGTAATCTAAAACGTCATATTCATAAATAAATTTAAATAAAGATTTATCTACATTAAAATCTGTAGGAACATCGTCTGCTGTTGCCCCACGAAGGTATTCATAGTCTTCATTAAATAAACTTGCCCCTAACTCGATACGATGTTTAAAATCAAAAGAGTACAGGCCTAACACCTCAAAAGAAGTGTTATTATACCTATAATCTGCAGTTCCTTCTTCTAAAAAAACAGGTTCTTGAGTTGTGAGGTCTTGGAAATTAATTGCTAAGCCTATTTTGTTATTAAAAACAAAAGGAGCCCTTAAATTAATACCGTAAGAATCAAAAATATCACGTTGATAAAACCCTCCAAATGCAATATTTCTCCCTAGTGTATTAAATTCATAAAGTCCTGCACGATATGCAAATTCATCGTCATTAGTGGTATACACATTAAGCTGAGGATTAATCGTAAAGTTTTCTTCTATGTTATAATATACATTGTATTTATC
>CAZJRA010000033.1:0-9614 GCA_964548335.1 uncultured Flavobacteriaceae bacterium
CAATACGTGCGAATACAGAACTCGCATTCGTTAATGAAACCATATTTGTAGGGGTAATACCCGCAGTATTAGTATCTGCATCTGCTTGAGTATTATGAAAAGTAATTGTAAAATCTGAAGCTGCTTGCCCTCCTAATATCGTTGTTTCTAAAGCTGATAAATCAAAATCTGCAATGCCATCATTAGACGAATCATCACAAACTGTTTGATCAGGAACTGCATTAGCTACTGGATTTTCAGCTACAACAAACATAATCTCTGTAGTACCAAAACAAGTAGGAGTCATTATATTTTCTATACGCGCGAATATAGAATCTCCATCTGCTACTGCAACCGCAGTTATAGGGTTAATAATGTTAGTACCTGTATCTGCACCCGTTTGAGTCCCGTGGAAAGTAACATTAAAATCTCCTGGATTTGCAATACCTGGAACCATTACATCAAGTGTTGACAAGTCAAAAATTTCAATACCATCATTAGATGGATCATCACATAAAGTTTGAGTAGGTATTGGATTAATAGGTAGTGTTGAATCTACACTAAATAGTATCTCTGTAGTATCAAAACAAGTTGGATCACCTATTCTTTCAATACGTGCAAACAAAACACTTCCGTCTGACAAAGAAAGTGTCGTAATATCTGCAATAGGATTAGCTCCTGTATCTGCATCTGCTTGAGTATTGTGATATGTAACCACAAATTCTGTTGGGTCTTGATCTCCGATTATCATAGCATCTATCCCTGTAAGATCAAAGTCACCAGTACAGCTCACTAAAAGTGATACTGGATTCGCAACTGCTGCTGGATCTACAATAACCATAATCTCCTCTGTATCAAAACAAACAGGATCCGTAGAGTTACTATTCTCAAGACGTACAAATATAGATGTACCTCCTATTAATGGAGCTGCTGTTATTGGGGTAATAGCATTAGTCCCTGCATCTGCATCTGCTTGAGTTACATGGTAGCTAATTGTAAAGTCTAATGGATCTTGTCCAGCCAATACTACAAGTTCTAATACGTCTGGCTCTAATACTGACAAATCAAAAACTTCAGTACCATCGTTAGAAGGATCATCACACATCCTTATAGGATCTATCATTGAAATTTCTGGTTGAAAAAGTACTTCTAAATTTAAAGGGAATATAAATATACACGTCTCACTATCTATCAAAGCAAATCGAACATAAATAGTCTGCATAGGTGTTATGTTTTCATATGCTGTTGGATTTGTTATTGGGTTTACTTGATTTTCGGCATCCATTTCACTTAGGTAAAATAAAATAGAAACTCCTGGTTGAATAACTCCCATATCATCTGTAATAGCAGCTTCTGCGTGCTCCATCAGGTTAAACATTTCTACACCGTCATTACTAGGATCATCACATACCGAAAGATCTTCTAAAGGATCTACCATTAGCTCTTCCAGAACAACTTGAATCCCCATAGGAGATACATTATTATCATCATCTAGTTCTAATACAGTATCTGCTTCGTCTATAATAGCGGTTAGAATAAAAACATCTGGAAAATCTTCTGGAATAGAAATAGTAACCGTAGCATCTACTGTTGATTCTCCCATTTCAAGATCTGCCTCTAAAGCAGCTGTAGCTCCCGGTATTAAAACATCTGACCCTGCAAATACTATAGGAGTTCCCGCTAATAAAGTATCATTACCTAAATTAGTAACTGTATAGTTCACAACAACATCACGGCTATTACATTCTAACTCAATTTCATCTAACGCTATAGTAGCATCTGGAAGTTGACTATTTATAACGGTTATGATAGAATTAACCATTACAAAATCTTGCCCTGAAGTAAGTCTTATCTCTGCTTCAGTATCTCCAACCTCTACGTCATTTTCAACATCATAAACATCAATATCCATATTGAATAATTGATCTGAATCAGTAAATGTATTAGTCCCGTTAAACTGCTGATCCATTGGGTTTAATGTATTACTAAGTATATTACCATTAATAATTAAAGACTCGTCTAGATTAACCGTATCATCACCTTCCCAAGCAAGAAATCCTATTTTTGCACCTACTGGATTAACTACATTAAGATTATCTAACTCAATTACTAATTCTGTATTAGCTACTGATACACTCTCTAATCCATCAAAAACATTAACTTGATTAAGAGGTAATGCTGGGTCTTCATATATCACGTTTATCGCCCAACCTGCAAAATTAGTTCCCGACGGGCAATAAGTAGGTAGTATTGCATTTAAGTCTAAATCACCAAAAGTATACTCTATAGATCCCGAACTAGTTATTAAACTTGTTACATCTGCAAAAGCTGCAAAGTAAATAAGATTTGGGTTTGCATTATTAACACTAGCAAAAGTACGTGATGCAGTTATAGGTGTTCCATTAAGGCTAACATCAAAATCTCCAGAGCCAGGTCCCGCCCAATATAAATAAGCAGCAATCACAGTTTGACCTGGATCTAAGTCTAATGTAGCACTACTCTCTGGAAGTAATTCACAAGGGGTGATTCCACCATTAGGCCCTGTATTTAGTGTATTACCTAATGCTAAGTAGTCAAAACGACCTGCAAATATTTGAAACTGTTCTACTTCTTGCCCAATAGCCATTGTTCCGCTTAAGGCTATAAAAAACAATAATAATCTGAGATTTCTCATGTTTGTATGATTTTTTACAAAGATAATACATCTTACTTAGACAACATAAACATAGCAAAAGCTTTTTAGCAATTCAAAAACTATTATTAAGAATAGGTTACTATAAATCACGTTTTTTAAGCAAAGCATAGGCCCCATAAATAAATAACAACGTCCATCCTAGCACAATAAGGAGTTCATACCAATGAACAATATAATCAATTCCTATATCTGCATTTAATTGACTAGACAACGTCTTAACGAAATTTAAGCGCTCAAAGGGTCTGTCTATAAGATTACTCATAGACCATAAAGGTAAAAATTGAACTATACTATCAGTAATTTTTGATTCTCTAAACAATTGCCATTTTAATAAACCAAAAATAATATGTTCCATAATCCACCATATAAAAAGGAAGCCTAACGCAAAGGCAGACCGTTTTACCAATACTCCTAAAAAGAGACAAAAAGAGAAAAAAGCAGTTAGCTTTAAAAAATAAGCAAGTATAAACTCCATTTCCTTAACTACGATACTTATTTCTGTAAAATCAGAGAAGCTATATCCAAGAATAAGGGTCATTATAAATATAAAAACAGTAGAGATTAATGCAAAAACAGTAACCATAATAAACTTACTCAATACAAACTCTTTTTTACTCATACCATCTATAAGGTTTTGTTTAAGAGTTCTATTACTATACTCATTAGCCATCATAGATACGATTACTACCGCTAAAAAAAACTTAAGGATGGAAGCCATATAAGTGTTAAAATGCCATATAAAAGGAAAATTAAAAATCCCTTGGTCAGCAACACGTACTTTGACATTTCCTATATTAAATTCTATAGAAACAATAAGCGCAATAAAAAGCAATATTACAAAGTAGGCTATCGTAAGTATTTTGGCTGACTTACTATACCTAAGTTTTTGTAATTCTATCTGTAAAAGTCGTAACATAATAGCTTAGTTTAAGGTGTTAGTTAATTCAAGAAACTGCTCTTCCAAGCTCTCTTTACGTTGCACTAAGTGTGTTAATACTATTCCTTGGCTGTGTAGTTGTACGTTAAGTTCTTTCGCGCTAAGCGGACTTTCTAAATAAGCTGTAATTAAATTTCCTTCTTCTTTTACTTTGCCAAAAAGAGGATTACTTTCTAAATATCTTTTAAGGTTATCATTGTTATCACATTTTAACTCAAAAAAACCATAGCTAGCATTCATTGCATCTACACGACCTGCATATAGCTTTACGCCTTTTCGTAAAATAACAACGTGACTACACACCTTCTCTACTTCATCTAGTAAATGAGAGGCTAGAAGTATGGTCGTACCTCCCACGGCTATTTTTTTTATAATCTCACGAATCTGATGAATACCTTGAGGGTCAAGACCATTTGTAGGTTCGTCAAGAATAAGGATTTCGGGGTCGTTTAACAGGGCTGAAGCAATTGCCAAGCGTTGTTTCATTCCTAAAGAATACGTGCTAAACTTACTGTCTTTACGGTCTAATAAACCTACAATCTCTAGTTTCTCTTCTACCTTAGAAATAGGTACATTTTTAATCTTACATACAAGTGACAGATTTTGAGCAGCTGTCATATATGGGTAAAAATTAGGATGTTCTATAATAGCACCTACTTTTTTAAGTGCATTGTGTGTGGTATCACTCCCGTCAAACCAATAAAAATCTCCATTAGTTGGATTTATTACATTAAGCACCATTCCTAAGGTGGTAGACTTACCACTCCCATTAGGCCCTAAAATACCGTAGACATTTCCTTTTTCTATGGTGAAGGAAAGGCCATCTACAGCCTTAACCCTTCCATAGTGTTTTGTAAGGTTCGTAAGTGTGAGAATTGTTTTCAAGAACTATAGTTGTTTTTTGGTTGTTAGTTAGTAGACGTTTAGGACTCATAATTGTTACAAGCCTTATAATCGTTACTAAAACACAAAATACAAATATATACAGTACTCTACTGCTCCTCCTTATTAAAGTATACTAAGTAGTAGTACATTTGTTTTTCTTCGTCCCATCCTTTTTCTACAAACTTCTCTGCGCTTTCTGGATTTATAAAATCCATTTTAATCTGGATGTTAGTATCTAGACTAATAACGTTTTTAATCTTCTTACGTTGTGAAGACACCGCTTTGTTAGAGATAGGAAACTCTGTAAGGTCTTCTATCTTATATTTAGGCGCTTGCTCAGTTTTGTAGTGCTTAAACTCTGGTATTAAGTCTGGGTTTTCAAGAACTTCATTTACAAAAGCCGTTTCTTCAAAAGCATCATTCTTTGCAAAATGATTTACCGCACGATTCATAAATAATACTTCCTCCTTCTTGTCTTCTGCTGGACGAACAACATCCTTAGCAAAATCTTGACAAAACTTTAAATACTTTTTTGTGTAAAAATTATCATCTTCAAAAGCACTAACTCCCAAGAAACTCTCTAACCAATACTTAGTATCATAACGGTTACTATCTACAGACAATACTTTATACCCTTCTTCTTCTTTATGGTTAAAGATTAAAGCTCCTTTATCAAGTTTATTAAGATTAATTCCTTGTTCAAGAATCATCTCTAGGTTTGTTCCGCTTTCGCGAAATTGTAAGAAGTCTTGCTTTAACTCGCTTTTAAAAATACCTATCGCATCTGTCTTATTATTATCTATCAATATATTGTCTAGATGTACGATGTACAACTCCCCTGCTTTTATGTGAGGGTGCTCACTTTGTGCATATAAATGTTTTGCTATCTCTTCCGAAAGGAGATGCGTAGCACTTGGGTTGTCAAAAATTTTCTTAGCAATATTAAATAAGTCGTGAAACTCTAGGTCTGCTTCGTGCTCAAATTTATAATAGCTTTCCTCTTTTTCGCGAAAGCTTTTAAAGAAAAATTCTTTTATTAATGGTGTAAGCTCATCAGATAATGGATATGGGTCTTGAGATACAAAAAGTCCTTCTGCCTTGCTTTTATTACCCACGCGGTGTATGGATAATGACTCTATTTGCGCCGAATATAAATTAATCATATCAATGTAGGGGTATGTAATATTTTAATGAATCTGTGAGTCAGGAAAAATTAATTCCAATTTTGGTCAAAATTAAGATTGTCCAAATCGTCTATATCTATATCGTCGTTAAACTCATCATCGTATTCATCTTTCTCTGCTTCAAAAGATACTTCTGGTGCTTGATCTGGAACTTGACCTTGCACAAACATTAGATTAGGATATAAAATGTTGTCTTGCGGCTCTGCTATTTCTGCAAGCTCTATCATAAATCGCCACATCGAAAGAAAATCGTAAACATACAATAGCTTTGTACTAGACTCGCTTACTACATCTTCTACCAATGTCTCGTTCATAAGCCTAATCGTATCCATCCCTTCACTCACATCAAACTGTGATATCTCCTCTCCTTGCTCCCAATCATCATTAGATAGATAAAAAGAAGCCATCTCCATACCATCAAAGCCAAAAGACTGTGTAATGGCATTATTAAAATCCTCCAAAGTAGCACTTTGTTGTATTTCTATATCTCTAAAAACATCTTCTTTTGTGTCTAGTATAACACGAAAACGATAAATCATAGTTTCCTTTTTTATGGGGGTTAAAGATAGGGAGAAGTTTAGCTACTTCTACGCCTAATATAATGAGAGTTATTAAGAATTAAAAGCAATATTATCTAAGCTTATTAGCACCCTTACTTTGTAACAGCGCATAAAACTGCACTCCAAATAATAACGAAGCAATAACAAGATGTAAAGGTTGTGTACCAAAAGGAAAATCTACATAGTACATTAAAATACCTGTTAGTACCTCCAACCCTATAAAAATAAGTGCCCAATTAAGCTGTTTTGTATGACCACTTAGTAAGGCTTTATTTCTATAATAAATATACACATTAAGCAAAGTGATTATTACCGAAAACGAACGGTGTACATAAAACATAAAAGTAGCAGGCGATAACCATAAACTTTTATATTCATAACCTACGTGCGATACACGCTCATCCACATACTGTCGTACTTGTGTTCCAAAAGCCACCTGCACAAGCGTTCCTAGCACAGCTATTATAAGTAGGTTTTTAAGCACAGGGTCATATACAAATTTTGTAGGTGTTTTATTTAAAGATACATTTGAGTTAGTATCTAAACTCTCTTTACGCTGAGAAGCATACCATAGCCATAGCAGTAATGCTAAAATAAACAAGGCAGCAATCATATGAATGGTAATCTTTACCGGCAATAAATTAGAGTCTACTACTTGCTTCCCTAACCAAGCTTGAAACAGCATTAATGGAAGAACCATAAAGGTTCCAAAAATAAGCCACTTACGTCCTTTCCAATACCAAAAGGCAAGTATAACCATAAGCAGCATAGGGATTCCTGCAAATGCAGTTACCAAACGATTTATATACTCTATCCAAGTATGCCATACATTAAACTTTGCATAATCATGCTTATCGTACCCTGTCCAGTTACTGTCTTGATATGCCTCTCCTGAAACAAAATCTGATGCCGCTACCCGTAGCGATTCTTCAAGAATAATTACCTGTCCTTCTTCATAAGGGTGATTGGGTTTAAAGTGTAGTTCACTCTCTTCTGTAGGAGGCATTAAATATCCAAAGCATTGTGGCCAATCTGGGCACCCCATACCACTACCTGTCATACGTACTACCGCACCTGCGATAATAATAAGATACAGGAAGATGATAGAAATTTTTAAGGCGCGACGATACCACATTATACTAAAATTTTACTTGGCAAAAATACAACTTGAACCTTATTTATAAAGATGAAAATCAAATTAAAAAGCGCTTCGTATTGAAGGTCTTTTTAATGTTATATATCCCCTCTTGAAATACTCAGATAATTCTAAGGATAAGCGTTATTAAACACAATAAAAAATCCTGTGAAGCAAGCTCCACAGGATTCAATTAGTTTTAATCGGTCGTCAATCTATTTTAGGCTAACTCAAAGCTTTAATGTACTTTATCATTATCTACCTCAACATCTTTAGTATATTTAGATTTACTAATAACATAGGTATAAAACCACATGAGGGTAAATGATGGAATAATATCTAGACCTGGTATAATTTCTTCTACAAAGGTAGCGACTCCCGCAATCTTTCCTGCATTACCTTTATAAAAACGGGTCATTAACCAAGCGGTTAAAGGTGCCCATATTATATCTGCAAAATCGCCTATAACCGGAAGTACCCAACTAGAGGTTAGGATACCCACAGCGTCTATGATTAATCCATAAAATAAAAGTTTGTATTTACTCATAACGTATTAAATATAGTACTGTATAAGCAATTAGTATTCCAAAACTACGATTAGTAAAAGCTTTAAGAAGATATATGCTTTTTATTGCTATTAGTGCCCTACTCTATTTCAACTTTCGGTCAGCTTCTGTTATAGCAACATCATTAATACTCGCAAATCGTTTTTTCATTAAACCATATTGGTCAAACTCCCAATTTTCATTTCCGTAGGCTCTAAACCAATTTCCTTCTTTTGTTTGGTATTCATACTCAAACCGAACTGCAATTCTATCATCTGTATGCGCCCAATACTCCTTTTTGAGCTTGTACTCTATCTCATCATTCCATTTTTTGGTTAGGAACTCAATAATTTCTTCTCTGCCGTTTATAAAAGTATCTCTATTACGCCATTCACTATCTACAGTATAAGCTTTAGATACGCTTTCTGGATTTTTGGAATTCCAAGCGTCTTCTGCCTTTTGTATTTTCTCTATAGCCATTTCTTTAGTGAACGGAGGAAGCGGAAATTTTTGTTCCATAGTAATATTGTTTTATATTTTTATTATGAAATGCCTAGTTATACTAGATAAAAAGGGAAACGTCATCGATATTTTTTAATCATAGACATCCTGTTAATATTCTAAAAAAGTGTAATCTGTCCTTCGTCATCGGTATTTACATCTTCATCTGGAGGAGGTGTTCCCGAGCCTTTATCTGTTGTATCTGTTTTTGGAGTATTAGTTGGTGGAGTTGTAGACTCTACTACTGTTTCTTCTTCTTGCGCTACTTCTTCTACCACTTCTTCTTCGTAAGGCAATGAATCTAACCAATTAAGCTGTTTAAGCTTCTCTCCATAAAAATGATTTCCTTGTGCCCTTATTCCTTTTACAGCTATAAAGTCTTCCATAGATATTGAATCGTTAGGCTTTTGGTCTTTTCCACGTGCCTTGTAATACATCATCTCTACCACAGGTCTATAATCTGTAGAGACAAGTTCTAACTGACTGTCTGGGTGGTCTGAAATAAAAGTTTCTTCTTTATCCGGGTTTTCTATCAAGAAACGTTTCCCGTAGTACTTCTCCTTTTCTCCATGCCGATAGACAGCAGTAATAGGTTTTATAGGATTCCATTTTTCTAGCACAATCATATCGCTTTCAAAATGCACAGTCACTTCTGGAATAAGAGTTCTTACGTTTCCGTGCTGATTGATTACAAGAAGTCTATCATCTGGTCTAAACTCTCCCAATAAATCACCTCTCTCATCTACATTAAGACGTTGTACCGTTTCATCAAACCATATTTTACGAGGTTTAAGTGTAGAGAGTCCTTTTTCTTTTAACTCTACATTTTTTACAGAGTGTTTTGTAATTCTATTTCCTTTAGAACCTCGCCCTTTTATTAAAATATCGGAAAAATCTATATCTAAACGTAGTTTCTTAACACTAGAAACGGCTCTTAGATATACATTAACGGTTTCTGCCTCTCCATTAGGGTTGTGTGTAAAATAAAAAACAGAAGACCCTTTCTTCCCTGTCGTAAGGTCATATTCTTTATCACGAGTAACAGAGGTTACATTAAAACGTTTTACAAAAGTTGCTCCACCGGTACCGTCCTTATAAATCATATTATAGGTAGTACGCTTGTCTTTTTTCTTAAAGATAGCAACGTGTATAATGTCTTTTCCTACAAAAGTTTTACTTCCTAGTCGTGTAAC
>CAZJRA010000034.1:0-9551 GCA_964548335.1 uncultured Flavobacteriaceae bacterium
GTAATAAATCTTCTGTGGTATATTCATTGGCTATCCCTATAGATTGATGCAACGGTAGTCTATAATAGTTAAGCCCCCATAAAAGGTGAAATGCAAAATAAACTATAGAAGAAATAGCAAGTATACGTACTAAAAATTGTTTCCATTCTTTTGCACGTTTTTTTATAAAAATAAAAATAGCTCTTAAGATAAGAATCACTAGAACCGAGTACATTAAATCTCCAAAAGAAAAAGGCAACCACCCAAATACATACCGCGACATTGTAGAAATAATGGGATACAATCCATTACTATAATAGTGCTCTATGCTAGTCGGAAATGCACTAAGAACACGTACCACTATCATCTGTACAAATAATAGCAATCCAACAATAAGAGTGACTTTTGTATTTTTCATAAAGTTTAAAAATAGGAAAAAAACAGAAGTATATCTTCCTATAATTTTACTAAAATTAATCTTACTTTTTAAGCCTTCTATTATTAATTCTAAATAGAAAATAGTACATTAGTAGGATACAATGGAACTTACACAAGAATACATAGAAGCAGAAAACAAAGAGCTTACGCGTCAGTATAAAAAGCTGTTGCGTATAAGTTATCAGACACTTAGCACAGAAGATAAGAAGATGATACGTAAAGCCTTTGAAATCGCATTAGACGCGCATAAAGACCAACGTCGTAAATCAGGAGAAGCTTATATTTTTCACCCTATAGCTGTAGCTCAAATTGTAGCTCAGGAAATAGGACTCGACGCAACCTCTATTGCTTCAGCGCTTTTACACGATGTTGTAGAAGACACTAGCTATACCCTCGCAGATTTAGAACAGCTTTTTGGAGAAACGGTAGCTCGTATTGTCGATGGACTCACTAAAATTACGAACCTAAACAAAGATAGAGATGTCTCTTTACAAGCAGAGAATTTTAGAAAAATGCTGCTTACTCTTAATGATGACCCACGCGTTATTATTATTAAAATAGCAGACCGTCTTCACAATATGCAAACGATGGACTCTATGCGTCCAGACAAGCAACGTAAAATATCAAGTGAGACTTTATACATCTATGCCCCTTTAGCGCATAGAATGGGACTTTATAATATTAAGACAGAACTAGAAGACTTGAGTTTAAAATATACAGAGCCTGAGGTCTATAGAGACATAAGAAATAAAATAAAAGAGAGTAAGGAAGAGCAGGACAAATATATAAAAGACTTTAAAAAAGTAATCCAAGATTCCTTAGATAAAGAAGACTTAGAATGTAATATCCAAGGTAGACCAAAATCTATACACAGTATACGACGTAAGATTATCTCTCAAGGGGTACGCTTTGATGAAGTGTATGACAAATTTGCTATTCGTATCATTTACAAGAGTGATGTTGCAAACGAAAAGTTTATCGCTTGGAAAATATACTCTATCGTTACCGATAATTTTAGACCTAACCCTACCCGACTTCGCGATTGGATATCATCTCCGAAAACTACAGGTTATGAGGCACTTCATATTACGGTAATGGGACCTAAAGGTCGATGGGTAGAAGTACAGATACGGTCTGAACGAATGCACGAAATTGCAGAAAAAGGTTATGCTGCTCACTTTAAATATAAGCAAGGAGATGATGGAGATAAAGGACTAGACGAATGGATTAGTAGGCTACAAGAAACGCTAGAAAACCCTGATGCTAGTGCGGTAGACTTTGTAGAAAACTTTAAGCTTAACCTATACAGTAAAGAAATTTTTGTCTTTACACCTAAAGGAGAACTAAAATCGTTACCTAAAGGTTCTTCTCCTCTAGATTTTGCTTTTAGTGTACATACAGAGGTAGGAATGCGTACTCGAGGTGCTCGCGTAAACGGAAAGTTAGTTCCGTTAAGTCACGAATTAAAAAGCGGTGACCAAGTTGAAATTATGACTTCGGAACATGCTCGTCCTACAAATAACTGGTTAGACTATGCTAATACTGCAAGGGCGAGAGCTAAAATAAAAGCCTCTCTTAAAGAAGAAAAGAAAGACATTGCAGAAGATGGTAGAGTAACGCTTACGCGAAAATTAAAGTCGCAAAAAATACAGTTAAATGAGAAATCTATTAACGAACTAGTTTCATATTTTAAGCTAAATACAAGTCTAGATTTATTTTACCGTGTAGGAATAGGTACCATAGATAATAAAATGATTAAAGAATTTGCCACACAACGTAGCAATGCTCTTATGAGTTTTATTAAAAGTAAAATCAGAAAGCCAAATAATCCAGAAAGTGTAAATAAGGATGAGGTAACAAATCAATATGATGACCTTGTTTTTGGATCTGAGGAACAAAAGTTAGACTATTCGATGTCACAATGCTGTAATCCTATTCCTGGAGATCCTGTTTTTGGGTTTACAACTATTAATGAAGGGATAAAAGTTCACAAAAACAACTGCCCTAATGCTATTGACCTACGTAGTAAGTATGCGTATCGTATTATACAAGCAAAGTGGGTAGACTCTGGAGCACAAGGGCATACTGTAGAAATAAACCTTACTGGGATTGACACATTAGGACTTGTAAATCAAGTTACTAAAGAGATTTCTGACCATATGCACGTAAATATAAAAGGGCTTAATTTTACCACAAATAGCGGTATTTTTATTGGAAGTATTAGCGTTGTTGTTCAAACAAAAACACATCTTAATAAGTTAATACAAAACCTCGAAAAAATCAATGGAATTGACAAAGTCACGCGCGTTTAATTCCTTAACTTTGGCACTTTAAGAATACCATGAGTGTAAAGGCTACTATAAATAAAGATCAAGATGTTGTAAAAAATGTTTTTACAGCCTATCTAGAAGAAAAAGGACATCGTAAGACACCCGAGCGATACGCTATCCTACAAGAAATCTACACTCACGATGACCATTTTGATATAGAGTCTTTGTATATCAATATGAAAAATAAAAATTATCGTGTAAGCAGAGCTACTCTTTACAATACAATAGAGCTTTTATTAGAATGTGGCTTAGTTCGCAAGCATCAGTTTGGACAAAGTCAGGCTCAGTATGAAAAATCCTATTTTGACAAGCAACACGATCACGTTATACTTACCGATACAGGTGAGGTAATTGAGTTTTGTGACCCAAGAATACAATCAATCAAAAAAACAATAGAAGAAGTGTTTGATATTACAATAGACAAACACTCCCTTTATTTTTACGGAAAAAAGAACACCACTAACGAATAGTACCAATGGCAGTAGACTTACTACTAGGTCTCCAATGGGGAGATGAAGGAAAAGGAAAAATTGTAGACGTCCTTACAAAAGATTACGACATTATTGCTCGTTTTCAAGGAGGTCCTAATGCAGGACACACCTTAGAATTTGACGGGATAAAACATGTATTACACACAATACCTTCTGGTATTTTTCACGACAATGCAATGAATGTTATTGGAAACGGTGTTGTAATCGACCCTGTTATCTTTAAGCGTGAATTAGATAATCTTAACAAGTTTGAAGGGTTAGATTATAAGAATAAGCTTATTATTTCGCGTAAAGCGCACTTAATATTACCTACTCATAGATTATTAGATGCTGCATCAGAAGCTTCTAAAGGAAAAGCAAAAATAGGATCTACGCTTAAAGGGATAGGACCTACTTATATGGATAAGACAGGTCGTAACGGGATACGTGTAGGAGACTTAGAGCTTACAGATTGGAAAGAACGGTATGCTTCTTTAAGAGACAAGCACCTCGCTATGATAGATTATTATGGTGCAAAAATAGAGTACGATTTAGATGAGTTAGAATCTGATTTTTTTACAGCTGTTAAGATGCTTAAATCACTCACTTTTATTGATTCTGAAGAGTATTTATATCAAGCTCAAAAATCTGGTAAAACAATACTTGCAGAAGGAGCTCAAGGGTCTTTATTAGACATAGATTTTGGAACTTACCCGTTTGTTACCTCATCTAACACAACAGCTGCAGGAGCTTGTACTGGATTAGGAGTTGCTCCTAATCAGATAGGGGAAGTTTTTGGGATTTTTAAAGCATATACAACACGTGTAGGCTCTGGTCCTTTCCCAACAGAACTTTTTGATGATGCAGGAGAAACGATGGGACGTGTAGGAAACGAGTTTGGTGCAACTACAGGGCGTTCAAGACGTTGTGGATGGTTAGATTTAGTCGCTCTTAAATATGCAGTGCGTGTTAATGGCGTTACGCAACTTATGATGATGAAAGGAGATGTACTCTCTGGTTTTGACACATTAAAAGTGTGTACAGCTTATAAGTACAAAGGAGAAGAAATAGATCACCTACCTTATAATATTGAGCCAGAAAATGTAGAGGTAATCTATAAAGAGATGAAAGGTTGGAGTGAAGATCTTACAGGTATGACGGAAGCATCTCAATTACCTAAAGCTCTTAATGACTATATAGACTATCTAGAAAAAGAATTAGAAACACCTATAAAAATTGTCTCTGTAGGACCTGATCGTACACAAACGATTCATAGATAAGATTTACAAAACTTTAATTAAAAACGGCAACCCTTTTGAGATATTCTTAACGGTTGCCGTTTTCTTTTTGGCTATTTTTGTGCTGATGACACATTTAAAATCTAATCTAGATTATACTACTACTCACCAGAGCAATACTGTCTGGTTAATTGTATTGTTAGTATTAGTTTCATTAGTAAGTTACGGACAAGAAGAACGTAAGGAGATAAATATCACTTCTGATGTCACACGTATAGATGAAGAGAAATATCCAGGAGCCGTTCTCTTTAGTAAATCTGACAATCAAATATATATAGAGCACGAGGGGGTAGAAATGTGGTGTGATGTCGCTTTCTTTTATAAAGATGAAAACTTTGTAAAAGCCTACAAAAATGTTCGTATTAAGCAAGGTGATTCTGTTGCTATGCGTAGTCGTTATGCAGAGTATAATGGTAATACTAAGTTTGCATTTGCTCGTGGTGATGTATGGCTTAAAAAAGACACAACCACAATTGCTACAGATACCATGTACTTTGACCGTATAAAACAGCAAGCGTATTATCGTTCTGGAGGTGTCGTAACTTCGCCTAATAGTAAGATTAGAAGTAAAATAGGAAGATACTACCTAGACAAAGACAAAATCTCTTTTGTACACAAAGTAGAGGTTACAAACCCTCAATACACGATTAATAGTGAGCAATTAGACTTTTACAGTGTAAACGAGCAAGCTTACTTATATGGTCCTACAACCATTACCAGTGATTCTTCTCAAGTATATTGTGAGCGTGGTTTTTATGACACTAAAAACGACAGAGGCTATTTTGTAAAAAACTCCCGTATAGACTACAAAAACAGACAAGTATTTGGAGATAGCCTTTATTTTGACAGAGCCACTAACTTTGCTAGTGCAACTAATAATATTAGGGTAATAGACACTCTTAATAAGAGTATTATAAAAGGTCATTATGCAGAGGTATACCGCGATAAAGACTCTGTACTCATTACTCATAGAGCAGTAGCCATTACTGTAGAGCAACAAGACTCTGCCTATGTACATGCCGAAAAGCTAATTGTGACAGGTAAACCAGAAAATCGTATTCTAAGGGGTTTTCACAATGTAAAGCTATATAAGAATGACATAAGTGGTAAATGTGACTCTATACATCTAAATCAAAAAACAGGACTAACGCAAATGATACGTCGCCCTGTTTTATGGAGTGACCAGAGTCAGATTACAGGAGATAGCATTCACCTTAAAAGCAATACCGTTTCTGAAAAAATAGATACGCTTAAAGTATTTAACAACTCATTTATTATACAAAGAGACTCTATCTCTGGATATAATCAAATAAAAGGAGAACAGTTATATGGATATTTTAATGACGATAACCAACTAGAAAAAGTGGATATTAATAATAATGCTGAAAGCATTATATACATACGAGAAGATACAGGAATATTACAAGGGATAGACAAGAGTAAATCAGCCTCTATACATATTACTTTTAAAGACCAAGCCATAGACGAGGTTACAAAATATAAAACCCCAGGAGGAGACGTATGGCCAGAATCTAAATGGGAAGACTTACCACAAACACTCCAAGGTTTTGAGTGGCGCGGTGGAGAACAACTACTTAGCAAAGACGACCTTTTTAAAAACGAAGCTCCTTTTACACTTTCAAAAATAAAAGGTATTCCTTTGCCAGAAATTGACAGCGATTTCTTCACTTCCGTAGAAAGGAAAAAATCTAGTATTCCAGAAAATTCTGAGCTTACTAAAAATGATTTAACTCCTCGTAAAGAAAATCAACAATCAATAGGTAGAAGGTCACAAGAAACAGATAAATCAAAAAAAGAGAAAGGCCACTAAGTCTTAATCACAGTAGTTACACTATATAACTTGAAAAAAGATTTTCTTACATATCAAGCACAAACCACCCCTTACCCACTCGCACTAGAAGTCGCTCGTGCAGAAGGTTCTTATATATACGATACACAAGGGAACAAATATCTTGATTTTGTAGCAGGAGTGTCTGCCTGTAGTTTGGGACATTCTCACCCTAAAATAAAACAAGCCGTCACAGAGCAATTAGACAAGTATCTTCATGTAATGGTTTACGGAGAGTATGCGCAAGAGAAACCTATTGCACTTACAAAGTTATTAGCACAACATCTCCCTAAAGGTCTAGACAGTACCTATCTAGTAAACTCTGGGACAGAAGCTATAGATGGTGCTATAAAATTAGCACGAAGAGTTACAGGCCGCACTGAAATTATAGCTGCTCAAAATGCCTATCACGGCAATAGCTATGGAGCTTTAAGTTTAATGAGCCATAAAGAGCGTAAAGAACCTTTTATGCCTGGCATAGGTGATGTATCATTTTTACGATTTAACGATGCGACTACACTTAACAATATAACAACAAAAACAGCTGGAGTTGTTTTAGAAACTATCCAAGGAGGAGCTGGATTTATAGAGCCTACGAATGATTTTTTAACAAAAGTAAAAAAGCGTTGTAAAGAAGTAGGCGCATTATTAATATTAGATGAAATTCAGCCCGGTATGGGACGTACAGGAAAGCTTTTTGGCTTTGAGCATTACGGTATTGTTCCTGATATTTTAGTGACAGGAAAAGGACTAGGTGGTGGTATGCCTATAGGTGCTTTTACCGCTTCACGCGAAAAGATGGCACTCCTCTCAGACAACCCAAAGCTGGGACATATAACAACCTTTGGAGGACATCCTATTATTGCTGCAGCGGCTTTAGCCACACTAGAAGAAATTACACAAAGTACTTTAATACAGGAAACTCTAGAAAAAGAAAAGCTTATACGTTCGCTGCTCGTTCATCCATTAATATCTGAAATACGGGGCCGTGGTTTAATGCTTACTGCCCTTGTCCCTACTGCCGATATTGCTACAAAAATAATCCTTACTTGTCAAGACAAAGGGCTTATCCTATTCTGGTTATTGTTTGAATCTCGTGCTATAAGAATAACCCCACCTCTTACTATTTCTAAAAAAGAGATAGAAGAAGGATGTGAGGTATTATTAGAGGTTTTAGATAGTCTATAATGTATAGTACTTTAGTTTAAGCATATAGCTAAGCACTAACTAGAAAAATTACTATATTAGCAGTATCACCAATTCTTCTCTCTAATGAAATTTGTTAAGTTTATATTTTTCATAATACTCATCTTGATTATAGGAAGTGCAATATATTTTGGTGCTAAAGACGGTACTTATGACCTGAGTGAGACTAAAACAATAAAAGCACCTACAGAGCTAGTTTTTAATACCGTTAACGAATATAAGACATGGGAGCATTGGGGCCCTTGGAAAGAGCAAGACCCATCTATGATATTTTCGTATCCAGAGAAGACTTCAGGTATAGGTAGTAGTTATTCTTGGGAAGGTGATTATTCTGGAAATATGAAGACTACACAAGTAGTACAAAATAAATCTATAGACCAAGACCTCACCCTCGTTACTCCAGGAGGAGAACGTTATCCAAAAGTATATTGGTTATTTGAATCTACAGAAAATGGTGAAACTACAGTTACTTGGGGTATGAAAGGAGAACACTCTTTTATGGATAAAGTATATTATGCCGTAAGCGGAATGGACTTTGACTGTGATATGAGAAAAATGCACCTAAAAGGATTAAAGGGTATAGAGGCTTACGCGCATAAAGAAATGAATAAATACAGCATCTCAGAAAGTAACATTACTGAATATGGTGGCGGCTTTTACTTATACAAAACCAGTAGTGCTTCTTTTAATAACATTAGTTCTATCATGGAGCAGAACTATGGAGAGGTCATGAACTTTATAAAGCAAAATAATATTGTAACTTCAGGAATGCCCTTTACCATTTACATAGATAAATCTGCTAATGGTGTGGTTATATCTAATGCCATCCCTGTACAAGAAAAGATAGCTATTGCTGGAGATACTAATATTTTAAGTGGGTACTTACCTACTACTAAAGCAGTAAAAACAACACTTAAAGGGAATTATACAAACCTAGATCAAGCGTGGAAAAAAGCGATGGAGCATGTAACTCAATACGAACTTGAGCCTAGTTTATCAATCAAGCCTTTTGAAGTGTACACAAACGACCCAGCAAACCATCCTAATCCAGCAGATTGGACTACAGACCTTTATATCCCTATTAAATAATGAAACAAATCCTACTTGTTTTTATAGGTGGTGGTTTGGGAAGTGCTACTCGATATGGTATTAGCAAGTGGCTACACACATCAGAAAGCACGATTCCCTTCGGGACGCTCTCAGTAAATGTAATAGGAAGCCTTTTAATAGGTATTATACTAGGCTATAGTTTACGTAATAATATGATGTCACAATCTATGACATTACTACTAGCTACAGGTTTTTGTGGAGGTTTCACGACTTTCTCCACCTTTGCTTATGAGAATCAAGTATTTCTTAAAAATGGAGATTTTTTAAGTTTTGGTTTATATACCATTGGAAGTTTTATTCTTGCTTTTATTGCTGTCTTTTTAGGACTTTGGATTGCTAAGACATTTTGAAAAATAATGCTTTCGCGAAAGCGCTCTTTATTGAAAAAAACTGCTCCTTTACAATTTACTTTTTACGTTCAATCACATAATTCACCATCAGTTCTAAAGATGCTTTATATTCACTCTCTGGATATGTGTCTAGCAAGTTTAATGCTTCTTGTTGCAATTCTTTCATTTTAGAAATCGCATATTCCAATCCACCATTATCTTTTACAAATTGAATAACCTCTTTTACTCGTTTCTTATTTGTATTATGGTTTTTAATACTATTAATAATCCAATTCCTATCTTTTTTACTCACAGTATTTAGAACGTGAATTAGAGGGAGTGTCATTTTTTGTTCTTTAATATCAATTCCGGTAGGCTTCCCTATCTGAGCATCTCCATAATCAAACAAATCATCTTTAATTTGGAAGGCTTGTCCTACAAGCTCTCCAAACTTATGCATACGCTTTATATCTTCTTGCGAAGCGTGAACAGCGGCAGCTCCTAAAGCACTACAAGCAGCTATTAAAGTAGCTGTCTTCTGA
>CAZJRA010000035.1:0-2744 GCA_964548335.1 uncultured Flavobacteriaceae bacterium
TGAGGCACGTCCAAAAACTGTCAAAAGTTCCAAGAGTTAAAAAAGTCAAAATCTCCAAATTTTCTTAAATCGTTTGGAATAGTTTTCAGTTTTTTGTTTTATTTTAATTCCTCTTTTTCAGTTCGAATAATTTCGTCCTTAAATTCTGACTTATTTAATTCAGAGTTAGATTGGTTTTTGCACGAAACCAAAGTTAAAATCAGAAGTAAAATATTCAATGCTTGTTTCATTTTTCAGCTTGTTGCCAACTACGACAAATCCGAACTAATCAGTTTTAAAAACTCATTGCGCGTTTCAATTTTTTCAAACTGTCCTCTAAAGCCTGATGTAGTGGTTGTTGAGTTTTGTTTTTGCACTCCTCGCATCATCATACACATATGACTTGCTTCTATCACTACCGCTACTCCTTTAGGTTTTAACGTGTTATTTATACACTCTAAGATATCGTGTGTAAGGCGTTCTTGTACCTGTAATCGTCTGGCGAAAACATCTACAATTCTAGGGAGTTTGCTTAATCCTACAATATGGCCATTAGGGATATAAGCGATATGCGCTTTACCAAAAAACGGAAGGATATGATGCTCACATAAAGAATACAACTCTATGTCTTTAACGATTACCATATCGTCATAATCTTCTTTAAACATCGCTCCTTTTAAAATTTCGGCAGCATCCATATCATAGCCCGAAGTAAGAAACTGCATAGCCTTTGCAGCTCTTTCTGGAGTTTTTACAATACCTTCTCTTGTGGTGTCCTCTCCTAATCTTTTAATGATAGATTCATAATTAGCTTTAACATCTTCTGTTACTTCGATATTGTATTCTTCTAAATGTTTATAATGCATAGTGTATTAATAATAAGTGTTTTATAAGTTACTATTTTTAATATGCTTTCTATATACCCCTAACATAAGTTACTAATTATAGATTGCTTGTGAAAGATATAGTTTTCTGTATAATTTTTAGAGAATTTCACACACTTTTAGTAATCTAAACGATGACATTTCTTTCTTAATTTTCGCGTAAGCTCTTTAATTTACTAATTGTAATACTCTTAAAGATTTCTTTAAAACCTTTGTAAAGAGACATTGCTTGCTATCTATATAAATAGTATTTTCACTCTAAAGAAAAAACTATGGTAACGGCAAAACATATCTCAAAAACTTACGGAACATTACAAGTCCTTAAAGACGTGTCTTTAGACGTAAAAAAAGGAGAGGTTATTGCTATTGTGGGCCCTAGTGGAGCAGGTAAAACCACCTTATTACAAATTTTAGGAACTCTTGATTTTCCTGAAAAAGGAGTTGATACTTCGCTTGAGGTACAAGGGCAACAAATAATAGGGCTTTCGCCAAAAGCATTAAGTGCTTTTAGAAATAAGAATCTAGGTTTTATATTTCAGTTTCATCAGTTATTACCTGAGTTTACAGCACTCGAAAACGTTTGTATCCCTGCTTATATCGCAAAAAAGTCTAAGAAAGAAAGTGAAGAAAGAGCTAAGGAACTCCTTACTTATCTAGGTCTTGACCATCGTTTTGAGCACAAGCCTAATGAGCTTTCTGGAGGAGAACAACAACGTGTTGCAGTAGCGCGAGCACTTATGAATAAACCTGGATTAATCCTAGCCGATGAACCCTCGGGTAATCTAGATACCGAAAGTGCAAATCATCTTCATAAACTTTTCTTTAAACTAAGAGATAATTTTGGACATACTATCATTATCGTAACTCATAATCAAGAACTTGCAGAAATGGCAGACCGTAAACTTACGATGGTAGACGGTAGGATTGTAAATAGCTAATATGGCAATTGTTCTACTCTATTGGACATACCTCTTTCTAAGTACCGTTTCAGTAGGGATAGCCTGTGTTTCAGTATGTAAAATTAAAGAGTACAACCCTTTTATTCTTCCGTTTATAGGAGGCTTTGGTATTGCTATAATCGCAGGGGTTTGGTCTATATGGGGTGGTTTAGGGAGTGCTTTTGAAATGAGTTTAGCTAGTAGTAGTCTTATTTCCATAGGTATATACAGAAAGAATGTCTTAACGTATTTATTTTCGCTTAAAGCGAAAATAACCGCCTTACCCTTGTTCTCAAAACTCCTCTTAGGAACTCTTTTTGTATTTACCTTAGCGCAGTCTGCAAGTGCTCCTTATGTTATTGATAATGAATCATATTACATACAAACCATAAAATGGTTAGACACCTATG
Source organism: uncultured Flavobacteriaceae bacterium (assembly GCA_964548335.1). Taxonomy (GTDB): domain Bacteria; phylum Bacteroidota; class Bacteroidia; order Flavobacteriales; family Flavobacteriaceae; genus Dokdonia. The sequence continues at coordinate 2,212 of CAZJRA010000035.1, forward strand.
GTTTTGTTCCTGGGCTTGCCAATCTACATTATTTTTTAGGACAACATTCGGGTTGGCATATCCTACAGAGTGCACTCAATTTAAACAGCATTTCTAACGTTTTAAATGATATTAATGGGTTTTACTTACTCTTAGGAAATGCCTATGCTTTAGATAAATTACAACGTTATTTTTCCTCTAAACATCTTATATATCTTGCTGTAGGTTTCTTACCTCTTTTTAATATTTTCTTTTTTCAGTTTATTAGTTCGCCGTCTCCCGACTTACCTATATTTTTAATCACAGCCATTGTATTTACTGAGTTTTCAATTTATTATCTCCCTATCGAGAAAGAGTCAACTCCTATCCTACTCTTATTTACGCTTGTTGTCTTTGCAGTGTTTATAAAGGTGATTGCTATCTTTTTGCTTCCGTTACCTATATTATTATATCTAAAAGAGAAAGAGACTATCAAAAGAGATATTTTAAAGCTAGGAATTGTTTCTTTTCTTGCTCTTATCGTATTTGTAGTTAAAAACAGCATTATTTCTGGT
>CAZJRA010000035.1:2754-9508 GCA_964548335.1 uncultured Flavobacteriaceae bacterium
AGCAAGAAACTCATTGGACGATTCCTGTCAAACTACAGCAATACCTAGTAGAAGCCACAAAATCGTATGCCTTTTTTATCACTCCCGACAAGTATGAGCAAATGACATTTGGCAACCGAATTATTCATTGGCTACGCCTACCTAAACTACATGGACTGTTTAATAAAGCCATCCTTTCGCTATTGGTTATTTTTCCGATTCTATTCAGAAAAAAGCTATTAAAAACACCTTATCTCGCACTCTATATCATTACAGGTTTACAACTTATTTTCTTATGGCTTAGTTCGCCACAATACCGTTTCTTTTTTGGTTTTTTAGTCGTTTTAAGCTGTCTAATTTTGGCATATTTTATAAAGCAAAAAAAGCTTATCAACCTCTTATTAGGGATTAGTACTATTGCTATAACTGTTCCTTTGTTTATGAATTTTAGTTTAAAGCAACTATCTAACAATCAATTTAATCAAGACCTTAGTTCATTTTCTACTTCAAATATTATAAACCCTCATCCTATTACAAAATACAGCAATGCACAGTATGAAAAACGTAGCTTAGGAAACCTACACTACTATACTCCTACTAACATCGATTTTTTTTGGGCGACAGGAGATTGTAAATTGCCATGCATACAGGAGCAACAATTGCATGGTTTCAAAGAGTATTTTGAACTCGCTCCACAGCTACGCTCCACAGACTTGAAAGACGGTTTTAAATCAGTGTATTTTCCAAATGAATAAAAAAGAACTCAAAGAATTTCTAGACGAAAAAGCGGTTTTGTATGAAAAACCTGACTTTATCCCCTTAGACCCTATTCAGATTCCGCATCGGTTTACACTTAAAGAAGATATAGAAATCGCTGCCTTCCTTACTGCTACTATCTCATGGGGTAATCGCAAGAGTATTATTAAGAGTGCCAATCGTATTATAGATATTCTAGGGCAATCTCCTTATGATTTTGTAATGAATTACAATACAGAGAATAAAGACGTTTTTTCAGGCTTTGTACACCGTACTTTTAATGAAATTGATTTAGAAACCTTTATTGTCTCTCTACAAAACATCTATACGCACCACAAAGGCCTAGAACAACTGTTTGCAGAGAGTATCACTACAGAGAGCCTACAGCCTGCTATTAGTCATTTTAAAAAAGTATTTTTTGAGATTTCGCACCAAGCACGTACACAAAAACATGTGAGTGACCCTTTAAAGAATTCGGCTGCAAAACGTATTAATATGTTCTTACGATGGATGGTAAGAGATGCTAGTGCGGGCGTAGACTTTGGTATTTGGAAAAGCATTCCCACTTCGGTTTTATCCTGTCCATTAGACGTACACACAGGTAATGTAGCAAGAAAACTACGGTTGCTTTCGCGAAAGCAAAACGACGCCAAAACCCTTCTAGAACTAGATACTTCTTTGCGTAAAATGGACGCTATAGACCCTGTAAAATATGATTTTGCTTTATTTGGATTAGGAGCTATTGAACAGTTTTAAAAGGTAGATTTTGTAGTCATTTCAACAGTTTTTTTATTATTTTTGTTAAAACTTTTTAAAGAGGAATGCAGTTTAAATATCCAGAACTACTTTACGGATTGCTTTTAGTCCTCATTCCTATTTTAGTTCATCTTTTTCAATTTAGGAAATTTAAGAAAGAGCAGTTTACAAACGTTGCGTTCTTAAAACAGCTAGAATTACAGACGCGCAAGAGCAATAGCATAAAGAAATGGCTCATACTCCTTAGTCGTATTGGAATTATTGTAATGGCAGTACTTGCCTTTGCGCAACCGTTTTTCACCAATTCTAACACTGCTACTCAAGAAAAAGAGAACCTAATCTATCTAGACAATTCGTTTAGTATGCAAGCTAAAGGTGCTTCGGGACCTCTCTTAAAGCAAGCGGTACAAGAGTTAATAGAAAATATACCCGAAGAAACTAAGTTCACTTTGGTAACCAATACAGAGACGTATAAGGATGTGAAGATAGAAGATGTACGTAATAATTTACTGCAACTACCCTATTCTTCTAATGAGGTATCGTTTACAGAACTAAGCTTACAAGCACAAAAACATATAAGTAATGCACCGTCTACCATTAATAGGTTTGTAATTATTTCTGATTTCCAACAAGGCAGAGACACAAATTTTGCGCTAGGTGATAATGAAATGCATTTCGTACAATTATCTCCTACAAATACAGCTAACGTCTCTATAGATTCTTTATTTGTAAAAAAGCAAAATGCAAATTCTGTAACCTTAGAAGCCATTATCTCTTCTCAAGAAAAGCTAGAAACGGGTATTCCTATTTCTATACATAACAATAAAGAGCTTATTGCAAAGGCTACAGCCTCTTTTGATGACCAAACAACAGCAACGGTAAATTTTGATATAGAAAAACAAACAACTATAGACGGAATCCTATCTATAGAAGACCCTACCCTTACGTATGATAATACATTACACTTTTCTATAGATACCGCAACACCCATTAACGTATTGAGTATAAATGATGCTGAGAGTGATTTCTTAAAACGTCTATACGATACAGATGAGTTTAATTATAAAGCCATTAAAAGTGCTAATCTAGACTACAGTATACTATCTCAATACAACCTTGTAGTGGTAAACGGACTAAAAGAGCTACCTCTTTCGTTAGGCAATGCCTTAGCCTCTTTTAAAGCTAATGGAGGAAGCGTATTTGTTATCCTTAATGAAGAAGGAGATGTGGCAAGTACAAATAGCTTTTTAACACTTTTAGGAAACACAAGAGTAGACAACCTATCTAAAGAGCAAAGACTCGTTACAGCTATTAATTACGACCATCCGCTCTATGCAAATGTATTTGATAAGAAAACAGACAATTTTCAATATCCTTCGGTGAGTAGTTCTTTTAAGCTAACAAGTCCAGATATACTCCTATCGTTTCAAGACGGAGCGCCATTTATTACCGCAGAAAAAGGTTTATATGTTACCGCAAATAAATTTGATATAGAGACTACTAATTTTAAGAATTCACCTCTTATCGTTCCTACGCTATACAATATTGCTAAAGAAAGCCTAGCCTTACCAGAACTGTACTACACAGTACACGTTAAGAATGAGTTTGATGTACTTACCCAGTTACCTCAGGATAATATTTTGTCTCTAGAAAATATAATCCAAAGTGAAAACACCGTTATACCACTACAAAGAAGCTATGCAAATAAAGTAACTATTAGCACAAAAGAGTTTCCTGAAACAGCCGGAAATTATCAAATAAAAAATAAAGACAGCGTACTCCAAAGTGTAAGTTATAACTACAACAGACAAGAGAGTAATATGCGCTATATTACAGAAAGTCCTAAAGAAGGCGTGCAATACCATACCTCTGTATCCAATCTTTTTGACGAATTTAAAGAGCTAGACAGCATACAATCGCTTTGGAAATGGTTTGTTATTTTTGCCCTACTCTTTCTTCTTATGGAAATGCTCATCTTAAAATATTTTAAATGAACGCACTCATAAAATCTGCCACTATTATAGACTCAAAAAGCACACATCACGGCAAGACGCTAGACGTGAGAGTTAAAAATGGTACCATTGTAGAAATAGGAACAAACCTAGAAGCTGCTAAAGGTGAAAAAAGCATAGAGAGAGATAACTTACACCTTTCTCAAGGATGGTTTGACAGTAGTGTGAGTTTAGGCCAACCGGGGTTTGAAGAACGAGAAACCATAGACAACGGTCTTAAAGTAGCTGCCTCTAGTGGTTTTACAGGAGTCGCTGTAAATGCAAATACACAACCTATTTTAGATACAAGTACGACCGTATCGTTTATTAAGAAAATGGCAGAGGGATATGCCTGTAATGCGTTTCCTATAGGTGCGCTTACGCGAAATAGCGAAAGTAAAGACCTCGCCGAACTGTACGATATGCAACAGTCAGGAGCGATTGCTTTTGGTGACTATCAGAAAGCGATAAGCAATCCTAATTTGCTTAAAATAGCCTTACAATACACACAAGGGTTTAATGGCATCGTACTCTCTTTTCCTCAGGAGAATAAACTAGTAGGGAAAGGAATTGTAAACGAAGGTGTCGTAAGTACAAGACTAGGTCTTAAAGGAGCTCCTGCCCTAGCAGAAAGTGTGCAAGTAGCTAGAGACCTACATATTCTAGAATATGCCGGTGGAAAATTACATATCCCCACCATCTCTACTGCAGCCTCTGTAAACTTGATTAGAGAAGCAAAAGCAAAAGGACTTGATGTAAGCTGTAGTGTAGCCATTGTAAACCTATTCTTTACAGACGAAAGCCTAGAGACTTTTGACACACATTTTAAAGTTACACCTCCACTACGTACTCAAAACGATAAAGAAGCCCTTATAAAAGGTATTAAAGACGGTACGATAGATATGGTAACTAGCGACCACAATCCTTTAGATATAGAACGCAAAAAAGTAGAGTTTGATAACGCTACTTCAGGAACGATAGCACAGGAAGCTACCTTAGGCGCTTTACTTACCCTTGTAAGTAAGAAAAAAGCAGTAAAACTACTTACAGCTGCTAGAAACCGATTTACAAACGAACAATTTACCATAGAAGAAGGAAATACAGCCAATATAACCCTGTTTGATAGTAAAGGAAGCTATCAGTTTAACGAAAATGATATTCTTTCTAAGTCAAAAAACGCAGCATTCCTAAATGCAAAGCTAAAAGGGAAAGTATACGGTGTTATTGCTAATAACCAACTACACATAAACTAAGTTATGAATGAAGAAACGGTATTTCTAGGAAAGCCCACAGCAGTGTGGAGTTATCTCACATTTGTAGGATTGCTTATAGCTTTCTCTATGAACGGAGAATCAAAAAACCCTTTTGCTGCTTTTCACATCAGACAATCACTAGGGTTAAATCTTCTTTTTGTCTTGTTAATGATGCCTATGGGTTATTTTGACTCTTGGATGATAAGCGCACCTTTATACTTAGCTTTTTTTGCGCTTTGGATATTTTTGCCCATCAGACTCAGGTACATCTTTATTATATAAATCGCCTTTAAATAATGCGTCTCTTAAAGTCATTATTCTTTTGTAAGGAGAAGGCCAATAATAATTAAATTTTCTCGCATACTTATTCTTAATTGCTATTAAGAATAAGCGTTCTCTCTTTTGAGGGACTTGATAAAAAATTGCCTTAAGCACTCTAGGTTCAATTAAAGTATAACCAAGTTCTTTTATAACATCTTTAATTGTTTTTAGTGTTCTTTCATTATCATGTTTTAAAATTTTTATTTTTTACTTCATCATTTGTTGGTTTAGAAAAAAAAACGATTTTTTTTTCGGAAAGTATTTGGTAAATTCCATTTGACAACTTTTTTAGGTTAGTTAAATATAATTAGTCAATGGCTTCATTACATGTTGAATTTTTTCCTTAAACCCCTTATTTTCCATTTTTAAAAAACCTGTACCCTCACTTATTAAGGAGGAAAAATCATCAAACCTATTCAAGGCTATAAGGTATTCATTTCCTATTTCTAGTTCACTAAAATATATCGAGCAAAGATCATAATTGAGCTCTATCTCAGAATCATTAAAATCACCAAAAATTAATTCATTGATTTTAATCCTTTTATTTCTTTCTATATCACTCTTTATTATTTCCCCTCTAAGAATTAGTTCAGGCCGAATTTCACCTGTGGTACTACCAATTATGGTCTCACAGAAAGTTTCAGTCCCAATACAGGAACAACTAAGACTGAGTTTTGGAAAAAAAATAGTAGCCAATATAAGGAAGCGTATAATTTTTTTCATAAGAGGGACTTGATAAAATGGTTTAAAAATAAAGTCTCATGCTAATAGACGTATTTTTAAATCAATAGGTTGGGTAGGTAATAGTTCCCTTCCAATGAGGCCATTCTAAATTCTCTGTTTTTCAAAAATCAAATCCCTCGAACAAACTCCCTAAATACTTTCTTATGCAATTCCAAATCCATCTTTGGAGACAGTGCTACCCTAGCAATATAATCTTTGTCTCCTTCCTTGGTCGTACCTTGAGTAGAAGTGGCGGGAATGGTCCAATAACATCCTTTTAGTTGTCCATAGCTAACACAATATTTACTTTCATTAGGAATTTTAGAAATCATCAATTTGATCAACTTGTGATTCAATGCTCTTTTATAGGTTTCTTTTTCTTCTGGCGTATTTCCCTTGGTAGGAAGATCGAGTGAGAAAACCGATGGAGTAAAACCTAAGTTGGCTAATTCTTCGGAAACAAAATTTATTTTAGCGGTCGGTAAAATCTCTTGAATAAAGGAGACAAAATCTCGGGTATTTTCGTAAGCCGCTTTAATTCTTTGTTTCATGGAAGGCAACTGATTGGCTAGTATTTCCATTTGAAGAGGGGTAGCTTCGTTGTCACAAAGTTGGAGGTGGGTTTCAATTTTTTCGATTAAGTCTGCTGCTTTTTTATTAGCTACACAATAGCCGGCGGTGCATAGTCCGCCACTAGGAAATTTTGATCCACTTGAATAAGAAATAGCCTTGACAGTAGAAAGTATTTCGCCTTCACCTAGGAAGTGAATATTTGGGCAAAAGGTTTGATCTAAAATAAAGACTGGTTCGATGGCCGTTTCGCCAGCGGCTGTTTTTCGAGTGACACTTAAGGCAGCCTTGAGTTTTTCAAGATCAGGAACTTCTACTCTTGGGTTGGTTGGTATTTCAGCGATGATGTAAGGGACTGCATCTTGGTCGGCGATTTTATCTAGAACAAGGTTTACGCTATTGACC
>CAZJRA010000036.1:0-9356 GCA_964548335.1 uncultured Flavobacteriaceae bacterium
GGGAGACTTATTTTTAAAGATTAAAATCGGTAAAACTAAAAAATAAGTCGGCAAAATACAATTTTCCCTTTTCTACACTAAAAATCACCAAAAGCAGACTACTATATACCGTAGTATTTGTATATTTAAGAAGTAATTAATTTAAAAATCAAAATCATGGTAAAAGCAAAATATCAAAACGTACTTGACTTAGGAGCTGAGTTAAACATCCAAAATGGAGATATTAAAGAAGAAAACGGAGTGTTACAGGTAACTGGAACAGCGGCTACGCAATTTCATAAAGACCAATTATGGGATGCTATAAAAGCTACGGGAGGAGAAAACCCTACAGATATCATGGCAGACATTACTGTAGCAGAGACTTCTTACTACGCAAAACACACTGTTCAAGGAGGTGAATCTTTAAGTCTTATTGCAAAAAAATACTACAAAGACCCAATGAAGTATAAAGCAATTTTTGAGGCTAACACAAACATCTTAAAAAACCCAGATGTAATACAGCCAGGTCAAGAACTTACGATTCCTAATGCTTAGTAAATAGCATTACAATTGTAGTTTTAAAAACACAAAAAAAGACTCCTATATGGAGTCTTTTTTTATTTTTAGTTAAAACTAAATAATTAAATTAGACTACTGAAATCCAATTAATTACATATATTAATTAAAGTAATTATTTGTATTTTTAAAAACCTTAACTATTTCTGAAAAAGTACTGTGCTATTTGCTTAAAACTGAATTTAAACAACACTCCTACTCTCTTCTATTTACTTTTAAGACGATTAGAAAGAAGTATTAAAACATCTTATTTTAAGCCAGAAATATAACTCCCATACAGGTCATTAAATCGCATTCCTGTTGTCATTTTATACTTGCTTAATTTCTTATTCTCTACTAATCCCCACAAGATAAATTCCATCATAAAATAGCGATCTTCATTAGGAGTATCTGGTTGGTATTTTTTAATTAAATCTACCAAAGGGGTTACACTATCTAACTCCTCTTTATAAGAGACATCATCCAATTCATCTTCTAATTCAAATCCTGATTGCTCAAAAAACCAAGATAAAAGTGCTTCATAAGGATCTTTATCTTCTTCTTTAGTTAACTTTTCTATCTTAGGGTAATACGCTGCAAAAAGTTCTTTTGTAGCGTCTCCCAAAAGAGATTTAGCTACTTCTGCACTTCCCTCCTGCTCTCCTTCATATACCAACTCTACTTTACCCGTAATTGACGGTATAATTCCTATTAGGTCATTAAATCTTACTGTCGTTGTATCCTCGCCATTTATAAGCGCTCTACGCTCTGCAGTACTCAGTAAATTTTCAAAGGCTGTAATACTCATCCTTGCACTTATTCCACTCTTTTCATCTATAAACTCACTCTCTCTTGCAGAAAAGCTTAGTTGCTCTAACAAGTCTTTAGCTAAATCTGGAATGTGAATCTTCTCTTTTTGCCTACCATCTAGCTTTGCCTCTTGTTCTGTAATAGCTCTAGCCGTCTTAATATCTTCTGGGTAATGCGTAAGTATTTGCGAACCTATTCTATCTTTAAGAGGTGTTACAATACTCCCTCTGTTTGTATAGTCTTCTGGGTTTGCCGTAAATACAAATTGCATATCTAGATCTAAACGCAGCTTAAACCCTCTAATTTGAACATCTCCTTCTTGTAATATATTAAACAAAGCTACTTGGATACGTGCTTGTAAATCAGGTAGCTCATTAATTACAAAGATGCACCTATTAGCTCTCGGTATCATTCCAAAATGTATTACCCTATCATCTGCATAGCTCAATTTCAAATTAGCTGCTTTAATAGGGTCTACATCCCCTATAATATCTGCTACAGTAACATCTGGAGTGGCTAGTTTTTCTGCAAATCGATCTGAGCGATGCAACCAAGTGATAGGAGTATCATCTCCTTTTTCTTCTATTAATTCTTTAGCATACCTAGATAATGGTTGCAAAGGATCATCATTAATTTCAGAGCCTTCTACTACAGGTATGTACTCATCTAATAAATTTACCATCTGCCTCGCTAATCGCGTCTTTGCCTGCCCTCGCAACCCTAAAAGATTAATATTATGCCTTGAGAGTATTGCGCGTTCTAGTTCTGGTATTACCGTATGCTCATAGCCATGAATCCCCGAAAAAGTAAGCTCTTGATTCTTTATTTTAAGTATTAAGTTTGTCCTTAATTCATCTTTAATTCCCTGCGACTTCCAACCACTCACTTTAAGTTGTCCAAGTGTTGTAATTCCTGTTGTTTTCATAATTCTAGTATTCAGTATTATAATATCTTTAAATAGCTCTTTTTTTTTTGCATCATCAACACATCACTTAGTAGCTAGAAACAGTTTTTTCTTTCAGTGTAGATACAAGTATTTAATTGGCACACAATTAAACACTAGTGTTACCTTGCTAATTGTATCTGCAGATTTTTAAAGTAATCAAAAGCCTTTAGCAATCTACTCCCATACCAAGAAAAATACTCTCCATCTACAAGAATGACTTTTGCTTTTGTAAACTTTTGCAATTCTTTCTGATGCTTCTCTGCAAAAGGAAAAGGCTCTGAAGATAGTAAGACATAATCTACTTCTTCAAATGATTTAAGGGTTACTTCTGGATATCTCTCTTCTTGAATGTGATTTTCAAATCCATTTAAACTTAAAAGATGATCTATAAAAGTACCTCTACCTACTGCCATATAAGGATCTCTCCAAATGAGATACATACATCTTTTAGTGGCATTAACTAATTGAGATTCTTTAAAACTAGCTGCTCTCTTTTTAATAGTAACGATAAGCTCTTCTGTAACAGCACTTACATTAAATAGGGTTCCATATTGCTCTATAAGTCCATATGCATCTGCCATCGTTTTTACATCAGAAACATGTACAGGGGCTATTTGAGACAAGCTAGTTACTATCTCCTTCGTATTTTCTTCTTTATTACAAAGAATAATATCTGGAGCTAAGGCTTTAATCTTTTCTATAGCAACCTGTTTAGTCCCTCCTACTACTGTCTTTTTCTTTCTAAGGCCTTCTGGATGTACACAAAACTTAGTTACTCCTTGTATGGCATCAATCAAACCTATGTCTACCAAAAGTTCTGTCTGACTAGGCACTAAAGAAACAATACGTTGTGGCGTATTTTTAAATGTATGCGATTGCCCTATTTGATCTACAACCGTAATCATAAGACTACTGATTGTTTAAAATAACCTCCATTTGAGATTGTATAGTCTTTGCTGCTTCTCTCGCAGCATTTGCAAAATCCTTATCTTGAGATTTATAGATAATCCCTCTAGATGAATTTACAAGAAGGCCTACATCTTTGGTAATTCCGTATTTACACACTTCTTCTAAACTACCTCCCTGTGCTCCTACTCCTGGAACTAATAAAAATGATTCTGGAATAATTTTACGAATATCTACTAAAAACTCTGCTTTAGTAGCACCTACTACATACATCAAATTCTCAGAACCTTCATAGCTTTGTGACGTTTCTAGTACTTCCTTGTATAATTCCTTCCCATCTACCGTTTTTGTCTGAAAATCAAAGGCTCCTTGATTAGAGGTTAATGCGAGTAAGATGGTTTTCTTTTCGCGAAAGCGTAAAAAAGGCTCTACACTATCTTTTCCCATATAAGGGGCTATGGTAATAGAATCGAAAGCGAGCTCTTCAAAAAACGCCTTCGCATAACGAGTACTTGTATTTCCTATATCTCCTCGCTTTGCATCTGCAATAGTAAATTGCTCTGGATAATGCGTATTGAGATATTGTATTGTTTTTTCTAAGGATTTCCATCCTTTAAGACCATAGGCTTCATAAAAAGCAATGTTGGGTTTATACCCTACACACAAATCGTGAGTAGCGTCTATAATTTCTTTATTAAAAGCAAAAATAGGGTCTTCTTCTTCTAATAAATGCTTAGGTATCTTATCTAAATCAGTATCTAGGCCTACTATTAAAAAAGATTTTTTAGTACGTATTTGATTTACTAATTCTTGCGTGGTCATTATATCTCGCCTTCGTTTGCTTTCAATTTTTCGGTATTATCTACCAACTGTAACTCATCTAATATCCTTTGAATATCTCCGTTTACAATATTTTGTAGATCATACAATGTTAACCCTATACGGTGATCTGTCACACGTCCTTGCGGATAGTTATATGTTCTAATTTTTGCAGATCTATCACCACTACTTACTTGAGAATTACGCTTAGCCGCATCTTCTTCTTGCTTTTTTGCAAGTTCTAAATCATACAATCTAGAACGTAGTACCTTAAAGGCTTTCTCTTTATTTTTATGTTGCGATTTCTGATCTTGACATTGTGCAACAAGTCCTGTAGGTACGTGTGTTAATCGTACTGCAGAGTAGGTCGTATTTACAGACTGCCCTCCTGGTCCCGAAGAACAGAAAAAATCTATACGCACATCCTTAGGGTTTATTTGCACATCAAACTCCTCTGCTTCTGGAAGCACCATTACTGTAGCTGCACTTGTATGTACACGTCCTTGAGTTTCGGTTTGAGGTACACGCTGTACACGGTGTACTCCTGCCTCAAACTTAAGGATACCATACACATCTTCTCCTGTTACTTCAAACTGAATTTCTTTAAATCCTCCCGAAGTACCTTCAGAAAAATCTACCGTACTATGTTTCCAACCAGGTTTACCATCTACATACTTAGTGTACATACGATATAAATCTCCTGCAAAAATACTTGCTTCATCTCCTCCTGTTCCTGCACGTATCTCTACCACTACATTCTTGGCATCTTCTGGATCTTTAGGAATTAACATCATGCGTATCTTTTCCTCTAGTTCTGGGATCGCTGTTTTTGCTTCTTCCATCTGCATTTTTGCCATCTCCACCATCTCCTGATCAGAACCATCTGCAAGAATCTCTTCTGCCTCTTCTAAATTGTTTGTGTATTCTAGGTACAACTTACGCTCATCCATTAGGGCACGTAAGTCTTTATACTCTTTATTGAGTTGTACATATCGTTTTTGATCTGCGATAATATCGGGTTGAATGATTAAATCACTCACCTCATCAAAACGTTGCTTTACAATCTGTAATTTTTCTAACATAATAGCCTTCTGCTTGTGGCGAATTTACGATTTTCAATTGATATTTTGTTTGCGTACTCTTGTCTTTGTTAACAATATTGTTACCGAAAATACTGTTGCGATTTTATATCTTTATCGCTACTAGTACTACAAAATGACAGACACGATAGCTTTTGGAGGAGGATGCCACTGGTGTACAGAGGCCGTTTTTAAAGCGTTAAAAGGAGTTTTAAAAGTTGACCAAGGTTATATCGCTTCTACAGCTCCTAACGAGTCTTTTTCTGAAGGAGTAATCGTCACTTACAAACCAAACATCATCTCTTTAGAACAACTTATAGAAATACATTTACATACTCACAACGCCACAAGTAATCATAGTTTTAGAACTAAATATCGATCTGCAATGTATTATTATAAGGAGGAGCAAAAGAATGCTTTCGCGAAAGCAAAACAGGAACTACAAACTTCCTTTTATAAATTGATTATTACAACCGCACTACCCTTTGCAGAGTTTAAGCCTAGTCGAGAATCTATTAGAGATTACTATGCCAAAAAACCTGAAGCGCCTTTTTGTAGTCGTTATATACTACCAAAAATAGATTTCCTAAACAATACGTACAACGAGCTACTTAAAGAGTAAGTCTAGTACTCAAAAGTTCCTTTATCACTTGTAATCGTAAGCCTTTTTCCTGTTGTACTAGCCTCTACCCTTCCTACAACTTGAGCCGCAACACCATAAGACTCTGAAATTGCAATAAGCTCTTGTGCTATGGTAGGGTTACAGTAAATTTCCATACGATGCCCCATATTAAAGACTTGGTACATTTCTTTCCAATCTGTCCCGCTTTCTTCTTGAATAAGTTTAAACAGAGGTGGCACCTCAAACATCGCGTCTTTTATAATATGTAAATCTTCTACAAAATGAAGGATTTTAGTTTGCGCTCCTCCACTGCAATGTACCATCCCGTGAATATCTTTGGCATTATATTGTGAGAGAATTTTTTTAATAATAGGCGCATATGTGCGTGTAGGCGAAAGCACTAGCTTACCAGCATCTAGTGGACTACCTTCTACGGTATCTGTAAGGTTTTTAGACCCCGAATACACGAGTTCGTCAGGTACTGCTGCATCAAAACTCTCTGGATATTTCGCTTTAAGCGAACTATTAAAAACATCATGTCTTGCGCTTGTAAGACCATTACTTCCCATACCGCCATTATACTCCGTCTCATAGTTAGCTTGTCCAAAACTAGCCAAACCTACAATAACGTCTCCAGGACTAATGTTTGCATTATCTATGACGTCACTACGCTTTATACGGGCAGTAACCGTACTATCTACAATAATAGTACGCACTAAATCACCTACATCTGCTGTTTCTCCTCCTGTAGAGCGTATACTCACTCCATAAGATTCTAAATCTTTAAGTAATTCTTCTGTACCATTAATGATGGCTGAGATTACTTCTCCTGGAATTACATTCTTGTTACGACCTATAGTAGAAGATAATATGATATTATCGGTAGCTCCTACACATAATAAGTCATCTACATTCATAATAAGAGCATCTTGAGCAATACCTTTCCATACAGATAGATCTCCGGTTTCTTTCCAATACATATAAGCTAGTGAAGACTTAGTTCCTGCTCCATCTGCGTGCATTACAAGACAATAATCTTCGTCGCCACTTAAATAGTCTGGCACAATCTTACAAAAAGCTTTAGTAAACAACCCTTTGTCTACATTTTTAATTGCGTTATGAACATCTTCTTTACCTGCAGAAACACCTCGTTGTGCATAGCGTTTGGAAATCTCTTGACTCATAGATATAATTTATTCAATTATCGTTTAGCAAATTTAAAGTTAAAATTTGATTTGTATGAGTTAAATCAATATTAGATTAAGCTTCGCTTAACCTATTATCTTACATACAATCTTACAAGTATTATAAATAAAAAGTATGCTTCTCTCCTATTCCTTTCTTTATCTATAAATCACTACGTGTATCTCCGTTCTAAAAACCACCTTGAATCTGGTTCTAGTTGTACTAATTGTAATTAATTAAATTTTTATAAAACATTTTACTCCGGATCAACATCTAGAAAAGCATCTTATATTCTTAAATCATAAAGCTTTACTATAAAATATGAGGACATCGAACATAAATTTTAAACACTTTAACAATTAGCTATATTTTAAAGAATACTGCTTTAAAGTATTGAGTATATTTGCATCATAATTTTAAGAAATAATCTAAGTAATGAACAAAGCTAAATTAGAGTATATCTGGTTAGATGGTTACGAGCCTACTCAGAATATGAGAAGTAAAACTAAAGTAGTAAACGATTTTAGCGGTAAGCTAGAAGACTGCCCTGTATGGTCTTTTGATGGGTCATCTACAAAACAAGCTTCTGGAGGTGCCTCAGATTGTTTATTAAAGCCTGTCGCTATTTACCCCGATCCACAAAGAATTAATGGATATTTAGTAATGACAGAAGTTCTTAATGCAGATGGCACTTCACACTCAACAAATCATAGAGCAAATATAGATGATGATGATAATGATTTCTGGTTCGGTTTTGAGCAGGAATATTTTATTATGGATAAAGAAACTCAACTCCCTTTAGGGTTCCCAATAGGTGGTTATCCTGGACCTCAAGGGATGTATTATTGTTCTGTAGGGGGTAGAAATACTCACGGAAGAGATTTTGTAGAAGAGCATGCCGATTTATGTATAGAAGCGGGGTTAAACTTTGAAGGAATTAACCAAGAAGTAGCTTCTGGACAATGGGAGTTTCAATTGTTTGCTAAAGGAGCTAAAAAAGCAGGGGATGAAATATGGATAGCCCGCTATCTACTAGATCGTCTTACTGAGCAATATGGATGGTATATTGAGTATCACCCAAAACCTATTAAAGGTGATTGGAATGGTTCTGGTATGCACGCAAATTTCTCTAACAATACATTACGTACATGTGGGTCTGAAGAAACTTATAATAAAATATGTGAAGCGTTTAGACCTGTAACAAAAGAACATATTGCTGTTTATGGAGCTTATAATGATCAACGTTTAACGGGACTACACGAAACTGCTTCTATACACGATTTTAGCTATGGTATATCAGACCGCGGAGCTTCTATACGTATTCCTATCATCACTGTTGAACAAGGTTGGAAAGGATGGTTAGAAGATCGTCGCCCTGCATCTAATGGTGATCCTTATAAAATTGCAGGTCGCATTATTAAAACTGTAAAGAGTGTAAATGTTTAACAAATAACTTTTTTACACTTAATCTATATTAAAAAACCGCTTAGAGAGTAATTCTAAGCGGTTTTTTATTAAACTAATTTAGGGTTCTATACTCCAAAACCATTAAGAAACACTATATCAAAATACTTAATAAGTGACCTTGTTACATTAAAGTAATTACCTTTTGACTGCTTTCTTTTCTATAATGCAAGTGCTTTTTTGAAAAAATAAACACAATGCCTAAGAAGCACAAAATATATTAAAGATTGTACATTCTCTGACATCTCTACTCCTATCAATCTAGCTTTTTTGGAAAGGTAATCGTTAGAATATTCTCTAAAAAAAGACTACTATAGCTCTACACTTCCCTTTCCCTCACGAATTAAAAGTGGTTCTCCTGAGGTTAAATCAATAACCGTAGAAGCTACATTTCCTCCGTACCCTCCGTCTACAATAGCATCTACTCGGTTACCCCATTTTTCAAAAATAAGCTCTGGGTCAGTCATATATTCTATCACCTCATCTTCATCATAAATAGAGGTAGAGATAATAGGGTTTCCTAATTGAGAAACGATCTCTTGGGTAATTGAATTATCTGGCACTCTAATACCCACTTCTTTTTTCTTCTTAAAAACAGTAGGTAAATTATTATTTCCTGGCAAAATAAAAGTATAAGGACCAGGAAGCGCTCGTTTTAATAATTTAAAAGTAGCCGTATCTATCTGTCGTACATAATCAGAGAGATTACTTAGGTCTTTACAAACAAAAGAGAAGTTTGCTTTTGCAAGTTTCACTCCCTTAATTTTAGCGACACGTTCTAACGCCTTATTATTAGTTATATCACAGCCTAACGCATAAACCGTATCACTAGGGTAAATAACTACTCCTCCATTTTTAAGAATAGTTACAATCTTACTAATCTCTTTAGGGTTAGGATTTTCTTCGTAAACACGTATTAACTCACTCATTATTATTTATTTTACTCCAAATTTACAATAAGAAATAAAGCTTTCGCGAAAACTATTTAGAT